>PQAP01000081.1 GCA_003105265.1 candidate division GN15 bacterium
GAGCAGTGTATCATCCAGCCTTTCGGTCCGGTATCGATAGTAGATTGCGGCGTCGCAAGGAACGGTCACTCGCCAATCGCCGGTTAGCACCATGATTGCAACCACGGTAGTATCAGGCACGTTGTGTTCCCAGAGTTTCAAGTCCGCTTCAAATCGCACCGTCCTGATCCCGACATTCCTATTCAGAACATCGAAGATTCCCTCCTTGAAGCGATTCGCGAGGTATCCTGGGGAGTCTGTTCCACGAACGGCTCTCCGTACCTCACCACTTTGCGAATTGCCGTCGACCCAGGATGCTCCAATGATCTCATTGAAGTAGGGCAGGTATCCCCACACCGGGTCTGTATTCAGAGGGTGCATTCGTCCGTTGATGGTGTAATCGTTGCAGTCCAAGAACGGAAGAGTGCTGTCCATATCGTAGAAAAGGTGATAGCCATCGACCCAGTGGTGACTGATGAGGTCGATAGGCATGGAGCCGAGGGACTTGTAATGCGCGGCGGAATCCGGAACATAGGTCATGAAGATGCTTACGCCGAAACTGTCGAGGTCTCTATAGAACACCTGTTTGTTCAGCGTACCGTTGTAATCTGCCATACTAAACACATTGTACCGATTTCTTGCGTTTCCATCCTGACGCAACAAGATCAGTAGCAGACATAGAGCAAGAGCGCGAATTGTGAATCGCAATTGAACCTCCCTTGGTTATTCGATGCAGGGATAGCCGTTTGGCTCTTCAGCGGAATCATTATTTCAGCAATACCATCTTCCTCACTAATCGCATGCCGTCGGTCTCAAGCACACAGAAGTAGACGCCGGACGGCTTGCCGTCGGCGTTCCAGTCAACAGAGTAGCGGCCCACGTCGAGAGGCCGATCAATTAGGACACTCATCGTCCTTCCAAGTATATCAATGATCTCGATCCTGACCTTGGTTCTTCGCATGACGGAGAACTGAATCCGGGTGGTAGCGTTGAAAGGATTTGGCGTGTTGCTCTCCAGAGTATTTTCACGAGGTTCTCCCCCTTCAGGCCTCACTTCGACCTCAGTCGGCCTCGTGCCCGAGTAAATGTACACATGACCGCGGGTGTCGGAATCGTATAACGCAAATGCAAAGTCATTGATGCTATCACCGTCAAAATCACCTACTCCCGTTGCTCCGCGCCCGAAACCGGCCGTGTAGCTGGGAAAGCTGTCAGAGGACGGGTTAATGATCAGATCTGGCCGGCCGGTCATTGCAGGACCACCATAGTATAAAGCTACGTACCCACCGACGTACGGAGATGGATAAGACATGATGATATCTGCATAGCCGTCGCCGTTGAGGTCCCCCGCCGCCCGAATCTCACTCACATGGGCATAAAACGAAAATCCCGGTAGGCTGTCCAATCCATGTGCCCCGCCATAGTAGATGAAGACTGTACTGTCAGGACTCGGAGCCGCGGCCACCACCAGATCATCGTACCCGTCACCATTCAAGTCCCCCGGACATACTACCTGACTGCCGAACATAGCGTAGTAGTCTTGATTTTGTCCTGGCCTTACGATCCGCAGATCTGGTACAGTGTCGAAATCGCTCCCGCCATAGTACACCCACACTTCACCATTCCGGTACGCTTGAGCCCGAAAGGTCAGTCCCACTGCAAGATCTCTTCTGCCGTCGCCGTTGAAATCACCTGCGGCAATGCCTCCGGCATCCGTTTGGCCGAAACATGCATAGACAGTCGGCGAAATGCCGATAGGTCGCAGCATATACTTCTGAACTGTGTCCGGCACGGGCCCCAAACTAAAGATGCTGACTCTGTCGTAGGCAGGAACAGTACTGCTTGCCAAATCTATCCTCCCATCCCCATCGATATCTCCGCAGTTCACGGCCGGAATTCCCGTCGCTACAAGAGTGTCAAGACCAAGCCGCAAGTCCGGTACCGTGTCAAGCATATCCCCGCCATAATAGATGGTCAGCTTCTCCTTCCCTTGAAAGAGTCCATCAACGCCGATATCATCGAAGCCGTCGCCATTGACATCGCCAATCTCAGATGGATACCATGTACTGTCAAATCGCAAGTACGGCAGAGTGTCGAAATTGATACCCCCCCGATAGAGATAGTTCGCACGGCGTCCATTAAGTATGATCAAATCGCTATGATTGGTCCCCTCCCGTCGAAGCGGCACTATTGTACGTCCAAAAAGCGAGTTCACCGTGTCGGAATGGATAATCCCAATCCGGCGCGGTGTCGCCGCCTGCGCACTTTCCACACCCAGGCACATGATCATTCCCAAACCACAGAGCAGAGCCGCGGCTCTATACCACTTGCCTTGTGTTGCATCAAATTCACAGATCATGTGAAACCTCATGGCCCGGCCCCCATCCTCCTCCCGGAGGCTTATCTACAGTGAATAATGTATTGAAAGACGATTTTGTCAAGGAAGTATCGCCGGCAAAGAATTGTCCGTAACCCACGCTCGGCTCTGAGAATAGTATATATATGGCGACAATGATTGCCAGCCCTTAATCCGGCTTCATCTGTCCAGTCTGGACGCAATGCGCGACCGCTTCTGTTTTTCACAAGTATAAGATTACTTTGTGGTTAAGTCAGATTTCGAGCGATAGAAGCGCCAGTGCCCGCTGTCGGCGAGCACATGATCCGGAATGCGAAGAGACTGTCTCAGGCAGCAGTTCTGAAGTGCTCAATTAGCCTTTCAAAAGTTCGAGTAACGTCCAGCCGGGGGAGCTTAAAGTGTAAATGAAGCCCTTCGGCGATATAGTCGAAGGGTTTTCTGGTTTTAGTACGCCATAGCACCACTTTGTACATCCACTTGACTTTGGTGTAGAGCCGCCAACCTTTTGTCAAAAAGTCAGCGATTGGCCGGAATGCGGGGCCGTCATCGGTGAATTATTCCCCACTCGCTGCAACGCATTATCTGTCCATGAAGACAAAGAACAGGGCTCCGGTACCAGCTACCGGAGCCCCGACTGTTAAGGTAGGCAGAGATGAAGGAGTTTACTGCTCAAACCACGGGTTCAGAGCCGCTTCGGCTCCCGTCGGAGTGAGTCTGAGCGCCACCGGCAGATCACTGTACCGGTACATCTTGGCCGGATCAGTGGCATCATTAAAGGCCGTGGTCAAGGTCAGACCCTGGTCAGCGTAGTTCGGGCCGAACAGCCGATAGAGATGACCGTGCGGATCAAGCGTATCCGGCTCGATCCGTTCCGCCGGAAACATCTGCTGATAGCGCAGCGCAAACTGCGTCTCTCCCTGGCCGGAACCGATCATGCAGCCGACACCGTTGGAATCGGCGAAATCATCGGCGAACCAGGTCATGCGATAGCGGAATTGATTCTGATTCTGTGAGGTGACTTCGTACGCCCACATCGCACACTCGTTGGCGGTGTTTCGATATTCCTTGAAGTGGACGGCACGCACCATGACGGAGTCCCGCACGCGGTGGCGAAACGCGTAGGTCAGACAGTGTTCGTACGCATTCGGATGTAACGAATCGGGCGCCGGGGTGCCATGATAGGCAAGCATCAGTTCGCAGGTGTCATCCTGACGGAAACCGGCGTGCAGCCGCGTCTGCGTCTGCTCATTCAACTGCACTTTCACGCGGTACTGCAGTTGCAGGGCCGTGTCACCCAGGACCGACTGGCACACGCCGGGCATATCGGTGGGTTCACCCAGTCGTGCAACCGTCATCGTGCCGCTCAGCGTGCCGCTGTCACCCGCGATGCCTGAGAAGGTGGTATCGCCGACATGACGCACGCGATTCATCCACTGGACAGTTTCGCCCAGCCGGTGCATGTTGCGGTGCAGCGCCATGGGGCGATCATTGCCGAACGCGCTGCGCAGCAGCGCGCCCTGGCCGTCCGTCCAGCAGCCGAAGCTGGTGTCCGGCGGAACCGGGGCCAGTGACGGTACGCCCGATATGCTGACGAACTCGGGCGGCACGATGTCCGCGAGCAACTGGTCAAAATCCGAAAGTGTCACGGTCAACGTGCTGGTGGTTGCGGTCGGTTTGTCGTCGCTGCATCCAATCAGCAGCATTGTACCCGCCATCGCCATGAGAGCAGCGGCGACGGCAATTCCTTTCCGTGTCATACATACCTCCTTGGTAGTGGATTTTCCGCCCACTGTTCGAGCAGAGGCCTCACCAGGCGGGGTCGTGCACCGAAAGGGGTTCCCATGCTCAATCTGTGCATTTCGTGCACATCCAACGGGGTAACGGATGCACCGCTGTTTCGTTTTGAACTGTCAATGGGGAGTGGGGGCTCCGGTGAGCCCCCACGGGGGAGGGTGTAGTGGCGACCTTACGGTGCCATTACTGGGTGCAAATTGTCGCGCCGAACCGGCTGAGTACCGGCGTGATCGGACAGCAGATGGCCTGACCGAGATTGGTCCCGGCAAAGAGCAGTCCAACCGGGCTATTGGCGGTGGAGTTCGTGACCACCAGCGAACCGGAGTCGCCGGCCTTTGTGAATTTCTTGGTGGTCATGAAGCATCCCACGAACTTTGCGGTACCGGTGGAGTAGCCCACATTCACGGTCACGTTGATTGAAGAAATCGTGCCCGTAGTGAGCTCGGTGGTGCGTCCGACTTTCTTGATAGCAAGTGAGACCGCCGGATTGACGATGGTCGTTCCCGGGTAACCATAAAATCCGGCCAGGGTGGCACACGTAACATCGGTGGTGGAATACAGCGCGATGGCGGCATCGATGTAGTTGTTGGTGCCGTCGAACTTGATCGGTTCGAAATCCGACAGATCGGCGACCTTGTCGGTGGCCAGGTTGTCGGCACATTTGGTATCGTATCGTCCGGGCTGAACGATGTCCTCGCCGATCGCGGCCTTGTTCTCGCGGGCCAGCACGTGGTTGTTGCTCAAAATGTATTTCTGATTACTCTTGTAGATGACACACCCTATCGTGCCGGCGGCACATTCGAGATTGTTGCCGACCGAGACGCCTATCGGCACAGGCCGGTACCGGGCGGTGAGCGAGAGCGCCGTAACAGGCCCGGTCTCTTCCACCTCGACAGGGATCCCCTCCAATTTATCCGCTATTTTGGCCACGCCGTTGGTGGTACCGTTGACAAAAACCTTGATTACCGGGTTGCCGTCCGGTCCGAGTCCGGTGCCGGTTCCGACAACGCCGCTTATCGCCAGCAATTCATCGGTATGACGGTCCTGGACCGCCATAGCCGCTTCAAGACTCTGTTCCAATTGCTGCGAGGGTTGGAGCGTCGTTACAGACGAATTCGTAGTATCAACAGAGCGATTGCAGCCCGTCCAAACGAGCCCCATGATGCCGACAAGAATGACTGCGAGTGCTACGGTGACAAGAGTCAGACGCGCGTTTTTCATAACGCCTTCCTTCCAATGGTTTGAAGTGTCACGATGTTACAGTTCACAATGGACTGGCCGGTGAGCAAATCGACCCCGGCCGCCGCATCCATGCAGACACGGATGCGGTCGCAACGACATGCTGGTTACAGGCGCCGCGTGGACTCCTTTCGTGCCGTCCTCAGCCGCAGTACTGTGAGCATCCCAAAGTCTGAGTGCAGTCGCCTAACCGGAATCATCAGGTGGCGGGCCTGTGACGGTTTGCCTTCGATTCCCAATCGATTGACCGGGCGGCTGGCACCACCCGGTCAACTGTCGACTCACACTTCAGGAAGGCGAGAGCGTGAATTCTCTCCTGTGCGTCTGAGTGCGGTTACTCTCGACAGATAAGCAGAGGCACACGCAGCGCGAAATCGTTCAGGTTTATCCGTGCGATTCTGAAAAAAAGTTCACATAGAGAAGCGGGTCACTTTACGTGACCCGCCGTCTCCCTTGAGGTGAACGTAGAAATCAGCGACCCAGCCGGCTGCTGGAGCCGGATTGGCTCACTTCCACGCCTGGACGAATCAAGGCGTTGTCTTGGTCATCTGACAAATCTTGAGCGTGTCGCCTTCCAGGGGGAATCCCTTGACCGCGACATAATCACCGACCGCAAAGTCGGCCAGCGTCAGCGTCTCGCCGTCGAGACCGATCAAACTGGCGCCGTTGCAAACGGTGCCGATGTAGCTGTACCCGTCAAATGTGACGATCCGGGCATCAACGTCGATCGAGGCAAGTGTCGTAGAGAATTCCACGCACTTCTTCTCGACGTTATTGCAGGCGGCCAGCGTGATATAGACTGCCAACAGGGTATTCTCATCGATCGTCTTGGCCCGTATTTCCACGATATCGCCGACCGCGAGATCGGTCAGGGTCAGCACGGTATCCTTCGCATAACGGTACCCGCTGCCTTCGCCGTCTCCCGCGCCGGTACCCAACTGCTGTCGTGAGCCGCCATCGACCGGCGGTTCAAATACTCTGACCATGACGCCGTAGATGAGGGTCGCGGAATCAACCAGGATGTTTTCCGGACGGTTCTTGACCGTGAAGCTGCCGGCCGCATAATCGATGGCCGTGATGGTATCGCGGAAAGCGACATCGTACTGGCACGAAGTCTTGTCGCCGCAGACTTTGATTTTGCTGGCATACATATAACCGTTCTGGTTGCGCTGCCCGGCGATTTCAACGGAGTCACCGAGTTTGATTTCCCAGAACATCATGGGGGCCTCGCCGCCGTTCTGCCAGCGAACATACTGGCAATTCAGATTGGCGACGCAGGTGTCGGACTTACCGGCGAAAGTGAGCATCCGCTGGTTCATGTCCATGGTGCGGACGCGACCAGCAAACTGGTTACCGCTGCCGGAATCGACGCAGATCCTGAGGCGATAAGCATATACGGTCTGCTCCATGCGACGTTCGCCAAAGACCTGAAGCGAATCGCCGCACTTGATCTCGCCGAACTGGGCCGGGGTTTCAATGCCGTTCTGCAGCTTCACGACCTCACAGTTTTCGTTGGCAATAACGGTATCGGGGGCGCCGGCGAAGGTGAGCTTCCGCTGGGCCTGATCCATGGTCGCAACCTTGGCCGCGAACTGTACCGGTCCGCCGGTGATGGCATTGAGGAGACCACGGCCGCCTGTCGCCGAGTCAATAGGATTTGTGTTGCATCCGATTATCACGGCACTCAGTATTACCGCGCCAATCAGAAGCAGCATCGCAATGTTGGATTTCATGTCACAACCTCCTAACATGTGGTTTGTTTACTCACCGCGACAGGTACGGTCATTTGGTATTCACTTATTAAGAGGATTAAGGTGGCTGTTCCGTTCGACAAATCTTGCCGATAGCAACGATTCCGGGAAATGGCCGGCCAGCCGGCAGAGTCAAGCCCGGCATGGGGATACAAGCGGAGCCGCCGTTCTCCTGTCTGAACGACGGCTCCGATACAATCCTCCGGAATAGAGGTTATTGTAGCACTTACGGATTGGGGCAGATGGGCGCTTCCACCCCCGACAGGTGAGCGACAAGGCGTGACAAATCGCTCAGGTCGACAATGGCATCACAATTGAGATCGCCCCGACCCACCGGCGCGGGGCCGTTCCCGCCTGCCGTGAGAAACGCTATCATGCTTGAGAGATCACTCAAATCGATTACCCCGTTGGCCGTCCAGTCGCCCCGAATGACCGGCGATATCAGGTTCATGAGAGCCACGGGATTAATCAGGCCGCTCCCCAACAAGCCGGTATAGGTCGGGTTGAGCAAGTCTATGTTGGTGGCCGCCACCCGCATAAGCGTGTCAATCGTGAGCATGGAAAGCGTATCGCCCAGCGACTTGGCCAGCGCCGCCAGTCCGGACACAAAGGGGGCCGAAAAACTCGTGCCGTCCCACCATGCGTACATGCTGTCCGGATAAGGCGCATATATCCAGGTGCCGGGGGCGCACAGGTCGACCTTCAGGCCATAGTTCGAGAAATCGGCCTTCAGGTCAGTCGAATCAGTGGCCGCGACCGCAATACAGTATTCACGACTGGCCGGGAACGGGAATATGGAAGCCAGGTCGGTAGAATCATTGCCGGCCGATGCCACCACCAGGACCCCCAGTTGGCGAGCCAGTTTCAGGGCGTCATCAAGGCCATCGTGTACTCCGCTCATTCCGAGACTCAGGTTGATTACGTCGCAACTGTCCGCCACGGCCTGAAGCACAGCGCTTGAAATGGTAAATCCGTCCCCCACCCCGGCGGTGTCCAGTACTCGATAGACGCGGATTTGCGCGTTGGGTGCAGTGAGGCGAATGATGCCGGCGACGAAGGTCCCGTGTCCGGTGCACGAACCACCCGGTTCATCGTAAGCCAGCGAGTCATTATCGATATAGTCCCAACAGGAGATGATCGGTCCCGGCTGGGCGACCAGCCACGGGTGGCCGACATCGACGCCACCGTCAATCACCGCCACCGTGACGTCGGTACCGTCGGTGTACTCCTGAGCGGCAGACAACAGGAGCGTTGTAGCCGCCGGCTGCGACTCAATATCCCCCTTCACCTGCTGATCCAGAAACGGGGAACTCCGCTGTAGTCCTTCCGGCGCAGACATATAGAAGTTGGGGGTGCAGTACTCAACTCCCGGTTCGGTAGAAATCTCCGCCGCCAGCGCTTCGACGTCTTTGCCGGCCGGCACGCGCAACAGGTAAACATCAGTCGCAATCTGGTGCCCTTTGGTAAAGGTGCCGTACTTGACGTTTATGGAATCGATGCTGTAACCGGGGAGCAGTTTGATGATCAATTCGTCGGGAGTGTATCGCCCGTGTCCGGAGCTGCCCTGCGCATAGCCGGTTATGATAAGCGTCAGAATCAAACCGACGATAAAGAACGGTATCTTAGATTGTCTCATCTCTGTCTCCTATGTCTCCTGCGCCGAACACGGCAAAGGCGGCCCAATGGAAGGCGGACGGATAGGCGTCCTTGACCTTCAGGGCGGCATCGCGGGCGGCATTAAGAATATCGGAGCCCGCGAAAAATTGCTGATAGAACGTTTTCATCCAAAGACCGGCGGTTTGGTCGGACACAGGCCAGCGCCCGGCAATGACATTTCGTGCTCCCATCTCCAACAGGGATCGCACCAGCCCGGTGGATTCCTCTCCGGGCATTGCAACCTGCTCGCCGGACCGGCAGGCAGCCAGAGTAGCGAGGTTTACCTGGCATTGTTTCATGCGAAAATCGACCGCAAAGATCGGTCCATCGTCCAGCACGAGATTCGAATAAAACGGATTCTGTTCATTCATGAGCGCGTGACCGGAGAAGTGCCAAATATGTGAGGCGCCGGCTGACGGCCAGTCACTTCGCGCGGTTTGCCCGTGAAGCGTGGCGTGCTCACCGGCCATCTTCATCAGATACCCCAATTCGGCATCAATGTGGGGCAGGTTCTTGCCGGCGCCGCGAAAGATCTCGACGGCACGGGAATCCGTTCGTCGCGTCCGGGCGGCGGCATAGTGTCGAATGCTCGGGGTCAGTACAAAGCGATGAGTTTCACCCAGCGGATGACCGTTGATCCGCAACGCCTCCCACGGCAGATTGGCGAGTTCCCCTTCGGGGACCACCACGATTTCCACGGCCGACGGCTCAACCTGAAGCGGTGTCCACAACCAGCGCGCCACTTCGTCCCACAGCGATTCCTCGACCTGAATGCGGGCCTCGTGCCCCGGATAATCCGGAAGCAGTTCCGCTTCGAGCACGAACCGCCACCGCTGCAGAGCCGAAACGAGCCGCGTTCGACCGTCCGGGAAGGATACCGCCGACGTGCGGCCGCCGAAGTGCACGAAAGCAATGATGTCCGCGTCGGCAAGATGAAACTGGACTATCGGGGTCCGCTGCGAGTGGGCGAGAATCTCGGATCGCAGCCATGCGGCGGAGTCACGCTCCGCGCCGGCACCGGTATCAAGCTTCATCAACTGATCGCGAATCTCTCGCTGCAGCCGGGTGACAATCTTCGTATCGGTCTGCGGGGAGCGGCCGCGTTCACTGCCGACAGCGCTTACCTGGTGCGCCAGCGCGCTGTATTGACTGGCCAGAGCTTCGAGCGAGGCCTCGACCCGCAATCGTTCCGGTCTCAAGGAATTATCAAGGACCGGCGGTCGCCAGACTCCGGCCGTCTTCTGCCGTTCTGACCAGACAGCCGCCTGCAGCGGGTCTCTGGTCAATTCGACATTTACGAGCCGCGCGTGCGGAGAACCGCGATGACGACTGTAGGCCGAGCGCAATTCCACCGGCGGGAGCTGGGCACGCACCGAGTCGAGCCGGTCGGCCGCCCGTTGCCAGCAGGTGCGCGCCCGGGCGATTCGCCCTTCTTTGTATTCGGTATCTCCCTGCAGAACCTGCCACAGAGCATAAAGGTGCGGCACGTAGTGCGCCGCACGATTGGCGCTCAGTCGGGCCAGTGCCGCATCCGGTCGCTCGGCAACCGCCGCCTCTTTCACATCACTGATCGCCTGCCACAACGGAAGCTGACTGCGGACAAACTGCTGCCGCGCGTGCGTCAACCGGGCCGCGCGAGAACCGTTGTTTCGGGCACTAATATCCGATTCGGTCAGCATCGCCACTCCGAGAAACCCGCGGTTCTTATCCTGCTGGAATCCCTGTCGGGCGATCTGGATGCTTCGCCGGGCTTCTCCGGTCAGTTCAAGATCGATTGCACTCTGAGCGCGGAAAAGGGCGGCCTTGGAGCTTTCGTACCGGAGGCCGAGCTTGGAGAACCGCACCTGCGCCTGTCGGGCTGATTCCAGTGCCTCCGATGTCAGTCCCAGGTGGAGATAGACTTCCGCTCGATCGAGCGTGCAGAGGGCCTCGCCGCGCGGGTCGCCGGCCTTGCGATACACCGCTTCGCATTCAGCCAGTTCCATCAGTGCGACATGCAGCCGGCCGAGCAGCATATGGAGCCACGCGAGACCATAACGCGCATCGCAGGCATCCAGCTCACAGCCGGCCTTACTCCAAAGCGCGACCGCCCTGCAGTACAGGCGGTCGGCCTCTTCCATATGAAAAAGCTGCACCAGCGAATTGGCGAGATTGTAGTAACATCGAGCCAGCGCCACGGTGTTATCAGTGGTCTCGAAGAACGCCACCGCATCCCTGTAAATTCGCTCGGCTTCGCGATGGCGGTCCTGCCGATGCAGCAGGTTGCCGTAATTCACCCGGGTCTGCGCGAGATCGCCGGCGCTGTTTCGCCGACGGAAGACTGCCATGGCCCGTCGCGCGGCCTGCTCCGATTCTTTGAACCGCCCGAGATACATATAGACGTCGACCAGCGCCCGGTCTATTCGTGCCTGCGTTATTGGATCGTGACGGCTGAGTTTCTTCGCCTCCCGATAGGCCGCGAGCGCCTCGGCATGTTTGCCGCTCATGTGGGTGACACGAGCCAGCGAGCGCCATGCCGCAAGCGCCAACGGTCCGCCATGCGCTGTCGCTCGCGCGACAAATCGGCGAGCCACGCGCGAGGCATGCTTCAGCGATGTCTGCGCCGCCTGCTGCACCAACCGGTCGCAGGCCGACGCCAGTTCATCCGCACCTGTGTGAGCCGCGCTTCCCGTGCTCAGGAATCGTCGCGCGGCTTTCTCGGCGGCTTGGTTCTCCATGTCAATTCCGGCAGTTCAACTGAGTGCGTGCTGGTGACTACAGTGAGCTTCTTAGGCGGTTTTGGATCGGACCACTGACAAATACCGTGCTCGTCAAGGGCGAGCACTTTTCGATCGGCGTTCAACCGGGCCTGACCATGCTCAACGCCCGTAACCTGGGCCACGAACGCCCAGCCCGATTTCAAATGTTCGGCGCGAAGATCGACCGTCACCGGGCTGGATTCGAATCGCACCCGCCGCTGCTCGATAGCCGCGCCGCCGCGGACTCCAACCGGTTCCGGCAAAGCCCACGAATCGAATACCAGTCGGGCCAGCGCAGTGCGCAGTGATGCGGCCACGGACTGATGCGCGGCGATTTGGTGGGCCAGATCAACCCATGCGCTCGGCGGCTCCGGCAGGACCAGCTTTCCGGCAACACGAAAACGGACGAGCATCATCAGGTCTTCCCGGCATTCCGGGCAGGTCCTGACATGGTCCGGCTCACGTCCCTCTATATATTCAAGGGCAGCCGCCACAAGTTCCTGTCTCGTCAGATGCTTCGTCGTTTTTTACCTCCTTCAATTCCTGCTAAGCAGAGTCCGCTTGCCTTCTTTTCGTTCAACCGTCGTACCCCAAATCGAGCAGAATGCGTTTGAGCCGCTCCAGACACCTTCGGCGTTTTGCTCCCAACGTGTTCGGCGAGTAGCCCATAGACCTGGCAATGTCGTCATACGACTGGTCCTCGGCCGCGAAGAAGAAGGCGTGAAGCAGCTTGCGGCAGGGCTGGTCGATTTCCTTCAGAGCAATCTCGAGATGGGCCTGAAGCTCCAGCTGCTCCAGCTGGGCATCGGGCAGATCCTGGGAATCAGGAGTATCTGAATCTACCTGTGACGTCACACGCGTGTTTCGTTTGCGGACCCGAACTGCTTCGCGGCGGGCTGTAGTGACCAGCCAGGAGGAGACTCTCGACGGATCCTCGAGCGCGCGGCGATGCTTGAACAGTTGCATCCAGGTATCCTGAAACACGTCGGCCGCTTCCGACATAGTGAGCCCGGTATACGTGCACACGGAGTACACCAGTGCCTTGTAGCGGTCCACCAGTTGCCGCCAGGCGCATTCGTCCCCACAGCAGATCGCCTGCCAGAGATCGGCGTCTGATCGATCCGAGAGGTTCAAGCGGGGTTCACTCCAATAAACAGCAACACGTTTTCGGTCTTTCGACACCCTCCAATCGCGGCTAAGTCGTGAATGGACGGAAGATTAGCGATGCGGGTCACCATCGAAACCTGACTACAAGATAGGCAAATACCCCATTTATACAAGAGGACAGATAACCCACCTTTCGTTCACGGATTATTGGACACTTTGGCCGCCCAGTTGGATTAACCGACCACAACTCACGGCAACCGGTGACGCTGCCTCGTTTCGTGTCGGCCGAGTTTGCCATCCATGGTGAATTCGGCTGCGGTCAGAACCGTCGGGTGAGGATCAGCCGACCGGCGACTTCAGTGAATTGCGATGGCTTCGCCCCGCCTTTCACCACCGTCGACTCAAACTCGCCGGTCACGGCGAAATTGTGTCCCAGGTCATAGCTCGACCTGAGATTGGGGCGAAGCGTGGTATTGACATCCGCTACCGACACCGTCATGGTGGCGTTCGAAACGAGCCGCCGCCGCAAGGCCGAATATCGTCCGGATACGGTGTATATCTGCGTGAGTATCCGGTTGCCGCCGGCCCGCGTGCTGATCAGACCGACCGACGGGAGAATTTCCAGCGATGCATTCACTCCGCAGACCGCGGTTGCCGTAGCGGAGTGCGAGGTCGTGCCGGTAAACTTTCGCAGAGGGTTCCCATCGGCGGCGTGCTGATAGGTATAATCCGCCGTCACGCTCTTGATCCCGACCTGCCGCTGAAAAGAGAAGACCTGACCTGTTCTGAGAATCCAGCAGGTGTAATCGATGCGAGTGGTGTCCGAGCGCGAATCGTTGGTCATACCAGTGACCGCCGCCGCGAAGGTCGCATTCCAGTTCCGGCGAATCCGGTAGGCGACGGTGGCGCTGACCCGATTCCGGTCGGTCGTGTAGCTCTTCTGGTTAATCAGATTGTCCTGCTGCAGCGCCCCGTCGAGACGCACCTGGCCGCGCCGGAACCGCCATACCGCTCCGGCAGTCATTTCCCGCTTGTCGGATATGAGGGAAGCAAGGCCAAGCGATACATAGCCCGGACCGATGTAATGAAACCCGGCCGTGAATGATATCTTTTTAAGGTCAAGGTTCAGATCGCTGGTGTAGGCGTAATCGACTCCGGAGCTTTTGCGCGGCATGAACAGGTCCTTGATGAACCCGGGGACCCCCGAGTTATCGAGTTCGGCCGAGCGACGATCACGGGTGATGGCGGCGGCGCCGATTTCGTTTCGCCATCTCAGCTTTCTTTGAAGCACGGTGAGATTCGTTG
>PQAP01000082.1 GCA_003105265.1 candidate division GN15 bacterium
TATTTCCCGGACACGGCGTGGTTTCACGAAGAGTATGTCCAGTGCTATAAAGACGGCAAACTGCAGAGCGACGAGGACTGCCGGAAAACGGCCAAAGAGCGGATGGAGAAGAAGAAGCGCCGCGGTGCGATGGATATTTCGTACCCGATAATCCGGCCGTTCACACCGCGTCAGCGCGCGCTGTACACCATAACGTATCAGGGAGTGCAAACGGCGAAGATCGAAGGATACACCTGCCACAAGTTCACGGTGGCCGCGACCCAGCCGGCCGACTCTCTTATCAACGGAGATTACTATTTCGAAGCGGACGGATTTCATCTGGTGAAGGTCGATTTCTCACCCTCGAAACTGGTCAAACGCAGCATGTTCAAGATGAACGAAATGAAGATGTCGCTGACGTTCACGCCGACCGACGATGATATCTGGCTGCCGCGAAAATTTCAGATACAGATGCGGGCCAAGGCCATGTGGGTGATCGGGATCAAGGTGTTCGGCACCGAAGAATATCGCAACCCCCGCATCAATACCGGTATCGACGACAAATTGTTCGAGGTGACCGATGGCAACTGAACAGATGCTCAAGACCAAGACGGTAAAGGTGGAGATCGGGGACGGCGAGAATGTCGTATTCGGCCAGTCGCATTTCATCAAGACGGTCGAGGACCTCTACGAGGCGCTGGTGACGGCTTCGCCGACGATCAAGTTCGGGATAGCGTTCTGCGAGGCGTCCGGCAAGCGGCTGGTGCGTCACGACGGCAACGATCCGGCTCTGATCGAAAAGGCCGCCAAGGCGGCCTTTGACATCGGCTGCGGTCATACCTTCATCATTTACATGAAGGACGGTTTCCCGGTGAATGTCCTGAATCGAATCAAGGAGATTCAGGAAGTTTGCCGGGTATTCTGCGCCACCGCCAACCCGCTGCAGGTAATCGTGATGGAGAGCAGCCAGGGCCGGGGCGTGATGGCGGTAATCGACGGCGAGCCGCCGGTGGGAATCGAAACGGCGGAAGATCAGACCGAACGGCGCGAGTTTTTGCGGAAAATCAGGTACAAACGGTAGCAATCATAAAGTCCGGGAGCACACCGATGCGATTTGAGTTTGAGCGCTCGGCCACCGAAAAACTGGTGATCGAGGACACGGAGTACAAGGGGCGAGAACTGGTAACGTTGCGCATATACTTCCTTGCCGACAACGAAGAATGGCTGCCGACCAAGAAGGGCGTAACATTCAAGCGGGAACAACTCGAGGAAGTGCTGGCCGCGCTAACGAAGATCAAGAACGGGGGGTGAGGGGGGAAGCATACGGGGCGCTCGGTTCCGCTCGTACAGTTTTCAAGATCAATTTCTCCCGCGGGTAGACACCAAGGGGAGTAATGTCGCCTTCGCTATGGTGATTGTGCGTCCGTGCACGCGGACAGGAATATCCAATTAGGCAATTCAATCCCAATCAATAACATCCGATACAATATGGGAGAGGATTCGGCCACGCTGTGGACATGGCATGATGATTTATTACTGGATAGTACTTGCTGTCGGACTTCCGGTCCTTGCAGTAGCCCTCAATCGGACAGCCGCCGATAATCCGTTGGGCGGTTATCTGAGGCCGAGACTTTTGTCCGGGACGGAGCACACAAAGAGTGAGCTTCGACAAGCCGGAGTAGCGTGGATTGTCTGGAGCGCGTGGCTTATCTCGATACCAATTGCCCTTATAAGCCGGGTTCCGTTCAAGCAGTTCGAATCCAGTCGAATCATCCTGGCAGCCATGTTCTTCGTGCTGCCAGTGACGGTAGCCGTGCTTCAGATCGTGGGATGGCTGTACTTGCTTCAAGGGCTGCTTGGCCGGACGACGCAAGCCACGCCAATCGTTCAATCGATGTTCGCAGCCGACGAAAATAAGCTGGAAATATATATAGGCCGCATGTGGCACTATGCTCGACTGAGCATGACAGCGCTGGCCCTGACGATCGTGGTTCCGGTCACCGAGGCCTACTTTGAAGTCGAACCGACCGGGCCTGTTGTACTCGTGAATGTCTTCTTCCTCATTTCTTTTATCATGACGCTGTGGCGAGCGCGCGTGTATGTCGTCAAGAGTTGCGTCGTGTTGTCACGGTCCGGACAGGAGGTTCTCTTCTCCATGCTGGGAGGGCCGGCATCAATTCTCCATGTCTGGCGTAACGCCTACTGCGTCAGGCAGCAATATCTTCAGAGAGAATACCGGGAAATGAAAAGACCGTCCAGCCGTGATTCTGTTGCACGGCCGACTCATTGACAATCACTAAGCGAGAGTCACGGCTTTCGCGCCGACAGCTTGATCGATGCAATCTTCCCAACCAGTGAGCCAATATTCGGTTCGGTCAGTGAGTTCGGCCGCGTATCGAGCGAAATCGGCTGCGGGCCGCAACAGGTGCTATCACAGAACATCGACTTGATCGAGACTTCATCATAAATTAGCCGATCAACCACTTCCACTTGTTCAAATCCAGCCAGCTTTACTAACCGAATGTACTCGTCTTCTTCGACCGCCCCACCCACACAGGCAACCCAGGCGGCAATATCCTTCCGCACAGCTTCAGGAAGGTGATGGGTGACAATGTCACTCACCAGCATCCGCCCACCCAGTTTGAGGACACGGTACGCTTCGGCGAAGACTTTCGCTTTGTCAGGTGACAGATTGATCACGCAGTTGGAGATAATCCAATCAACCTCGCCGTCGGCCACGGGCATCTGTTCCATCTCCCCCTGACGAATCTCAAAATTGGCGATCCCGGCTTTGCGGAGATTGTCGTTGGCCGCCTTGATCATTTCCGGAGTCATATCCAATCCGATCACTTTGCCGGTGGGACCGACTTTGCGCGATGCCAGTATCAGATCCATTCCGGCGCCGGAGCCAAGATCGAGCACGACCTCACCCGGTTGCATTTCCGCAAACGTAGTCGGATTACCGCATCCAAAAGTCGTCACACTTTCCGGCATAGTCGCGAGTTCTTCGGGCGTGTATCCGGCCAGATGGGCGTAACTCCCGCCGGCAGGTGTGCCGGCGCCAGATCCGCAGCAGCCCTTTGAACTCTGGGTAATAGCCGCGCCGTAATGTTTGCGGACGGCGGCTCTGATATCGCTGTTTTCCTGCTTCTTTGTCATCAACTACTCAACCTTTGGTCGCTGAAGCTGATCGGTTATGCATCACCATATAAAGTATACGACAACGCCCGAGCAGTCAATGATCGCCCGGGCGCCAGAAGAAATATGTGCGGACCTAGAGCTGATTGCACTGTTTCAGCACGACCCCGCCGCCCGTGAGATATGCGACAAGGGTCGATAGGTCGGTCAAATCGCAGATACCGTCGCAATTGA
>PQAP01000083.1 GCA_003105265.1 candidate division GN15 bacterium
TTCTGCCGCTATGTCCTGCCGTACCGGGGCAGCAATGAGCCGCTCGATCCGTGGCGCAAGAGCTTATTCGACCAGTATTCAGGACTTTCAAAAACGCTGAAGGATTCAACCGATCCGGTCGCCGCCGCCCGCGTGATCAACAATGACCTGATTTCGTGGTTCAAGTTTGATTCACGATACTACTATCATCCGACCGATCAGGGCATCACCGAGATGCGCGCCGCCAAAATGGGCCGGTGCGAAGACATGACCAACCTGACCATCTATGCCATGCGGGCCAATGGCCTCGCGGTCACGAGCGACTACACGCCGTTCTGGTCGGACACGTCGAATAACCATGCGTGGAATTCGATCTTGCTACCGGACGGCAAGGTAGTGCCGTTTATGGGAGCCGAGGCCAACCCCGGCGAATATACACTCGCGCACAAGGCGGCCAAGATCTATCGCAAGACGTTCGAGAATCATCCGGAAAACCTCACTTTCCAGGATCGCAAACAGAAGAAGATTCCCGGATGGCTTAGCGGAAAGAGCTATATCGATGTCACCCCGGATTACATGAGAACGTGCGATCTCTCTGTCGACCTGACGGTACCGGTTCCGGATTCGATCGATATCGCTTATCTCTGTGTGTTCAACACCGGCGAGTGGCAGCCGATTCAGTGGGGGAAAATCAACCGACAATCGGTCACCTTCAGCGCCATGGGAACGAATGTCGCGTATCTGCCCGCATATTACCTGAACGAAAAGATCGTTCCCGCCGGACCGCCCTTCATATGCCGCGATGATTGCAGCCGTACGATCCTTGCTCCGGAGCAGGGGAACGCAGTCACCGTGCAGTTACTGTCGGTCGGACGGACCAAACCGGATGGCGATATCGCCGGCAAAATGAAGTCGCACCTGACTGCCGGCAAAGAGTACGAACTAATGTATTGGGACGGTGACTGGAAATCGCAGGGCAAAGCAACCGCCACCGATATGCCGCTGCAGTTTGACAACGTCCCCGCAGGTTGCCTCTACCGATTGGTGGCCACCGACTCGGACAACGAAGAGCGGATCTTCACGCTTGACGGTCTCCTGCAGGTGTGGTGGTAGCGGAGAAGTCATAACCATGGGCCTAAGAGTGCACAGCATGTACGCAGGACTTGTCTGTGTGCCCTTTGCCATAGCCTTGGTATTGGTTGGGGAGTCTGCGATCGCGCAATCAAACTCTGACACAAGCACTGATACTCCAGCAAATTCAGCAGCTGAAGCCATTAGAATTGCCACTCGATATTCGGGATTCGACTCAGGAAAAGTCACAAGTTGCATGAAGGTCGATTCACGTTTGTGCATAGAACTCACCAACCGTACGGTAGGGCCAGATACGCAGTCCAAAACGCCGTGTCCGGCATGGAGGGTAGAGTTTGACAGCGTCAGCATCTCACTGCCATCATGGCATAAGGAGTTCGACTCACTTCAGAGAGACTTCTATGTTCTGATTGACTCTTTGACGGGTAGACTCATAGTCATCTACTCCACTCCTATACTGCCCAAGACCAAAGCCTCTGCCATTCTCAAGGAGGCCGTCAGTGATACTTTGAACAAGATTGTCAGGAATGTCACACCAAGCGTTCCTGCAAAGTCGTTTGCGTCGGTTCTCGATCAAGCAGTCGGATCAAATCCTTCCAGGGCAGTTCAAATTGTAGCGACTTGCGTAGTTGAGCAGCCGCAACCCGGAGAACCTGTTATGTGCGTTTGGCATATTTGGGGTATAGGTGTGCACCCCTTCAGTTTTCATCGGGAATATGCTCCAGACGAATTGGGCATAATGCTCACGAAAATCGACGCCACCACAGGAAGATCCATGATAATTGAAGGTGGCCGCTCTCCATTTGAGTAACGCCTCCCCGGGTCGTCAGCCACCGCAGGTGGCTCCCCGCCACTTCCGAAATCACCGTGAAACTTAGCTGCTCACCGGTCTATGCCCCGCGCCTCCGTGCCGCCAGCACCGCCAGGGCGCCGTTGAGGACAAACACGTACGCTACGAAAGCGGTGTTTTCGAAGTTGAAAATCTGAACCGACAGTAAGCTCATTCCATAACCGAAAGCGCTGATCGCGTAGGCAATCCAACTCTCAGACTGAGGATAGCGATACGCCTTGATAAGTGTCGGTATACCCGCCAGCATATCGGCCAGCAGCGAGAACAGGAGGGCAAGGTTCGGACTGTCAGTGATAGCCCAGAGGATGATACCGATGACAGCCGCGGCCATCAGGTAGTAATCGCGCGATTCGCTCTTCCAGTAGGCCTTCCTATTGAAGAAAGAAGCGGCGACAATAAGCAGCGGCGTAAAGCCGATCAAGAACGACGCCCAGGATAAGCTCTCGACCCCCTGCGCTCTTTGCGCCACAAAGATGACCATCGGGAAGATTCCCCAGAGAAGCCACGTGATGCGGTTGGGCTGGGCTTTGCCGACGATGGTCTCGTACAAGTAATAGTAGCCGCCGAGCGAGCCGATGATGGCGCCGATAATCGCGAAATATTCAGGAAGCATCGGCTAACTATGACAAATCAACAGGGAATGTCAAGAATCCGGGGTTCTGCGTTCTCATTTCAGTTTTTTTCTTGCTCCGCATTTGTAATCCCTCTTTCATTCCCCCCATGCCGCGACGAGTAACCAAGAAACGCCCATCCATTCTGGCCCCAGCCGGGAATTTTATCAAACGAATGTCGGATGACAGCCCGCGCCTTCGCCGCCGCCTCGTCTTGATCGGTTTCTGGTCTGTTGCTCTGTTTTTCGGCTATTCGCTCGCCAGCGGCGATTACGGCGTCCCGCATATCACCAAACTCGAACTGGAACGGGCCGGTTTGCAGGAAGCCAACCGCCGGTTGCTCGTGCAGTTGATGGATGCCACCCATGAACGAAATATGCTCCGTTCGGATTCCGCCTATATCGAGTTTATCGCCCGCACGCAATACCACATGGCGCGCGCCAACGAGACGATCTTCCGTTACCGCACCCGGTGACGAGTATGCCGCTGGAAAAATCCGACGCCTTCATGCTCAAGGCCTTCAACTGGTCTGAGTCTTCCCGGACGGTCATCTTTTTCACGCGCGAATTCGGCAAACTGGCGCTGGTTGACAAGGGGGGACGGCGCGTTTCCGGCAAGCGGGGACGGCTCATGCCGTTCGCCCGGATGGAATTGACGTTTCATATCTCCGAAAAATCGAGCCGCGGCTACGTCTCCGACAGCGACCTGCTCGAGCTGTACGAATTCCAGCTGGAAGGTTCGCTCGGTCGGCTTGCCTATGCCTCAGCTGCCTGCGAACTACTGAACCTTCTCCTGCCGGAGGGGGAGCCGCTCCCATCGCTGTTTACTTACACCACCTCTTTCTTCGAAAAGACCAACTCGGTCGACCGACGGTCGCTGCCGGCTCTGTTTGTCACCTTCTTTCTGCGGCTCCTGTCGCAGCTTGGCTACCATCCGTCGCTTGGCTACTGCATCGGCTGCGGCCTGAGCTGGGAGGAAAGCTCACCGGATAACGGCACGGTCGCCTTCTCGCCGGAGCGGGGCGGGTATGTCTGTCCGTCTTGCCAACGGGTCGCAGAGTATTATATTTGGCTTTCTTCCGGCGGCTACCGGCTGCTGACCCGGCTTCAGACCTGCTCGCTCGATGAGGCATCGCTGATGCCGATCGGCTATCAGGACTGCTCGCTGATGCTCGACCTTTTGACCCGGTTCTTGAGTTATCAGGCGGGGGTATCGGGTGACCTTAAGTCGCTGGAGTTCTTGGAGAAACTGAAAAACAGCCAACTCGGCCCTGACAAAGGATGACGATGAGCGCAAAACCGGCTACCAACGATACGATGGACAAGATAGTGTCGCTCTGCAAGCGGCGCGGTTACGTGTACCCTTCCTCCGAAATTTACGGCGGGCTCGGCTCCTGCTGGGATTACGGTCCCTTGGGCGCGGAACTGAAGAGGAATCTCAAGAGCTTCTGGTGGGAAGCGATGACCAACCGCCGCGACGATATCGAGGGGCTCGATGCCGCCATCCTGATGCACCCGCAGGTGTGGGTGACCTCCGGGCATGTCGCCGAGTTCACCGATCCGCTGGTTGACTGCAAGAAGTGCAAGGCCCGCTTCCGGGCCGACAAACTGGCCGAAGCCCGCTGCCCACTGAAACCGTCGAAAAGCCCCCTCGAATGCGGCGGCGAACTGACCGAGGCGCGCAAGTTCAACCTGATGTTCAAGACCTTCATGGGTCCGGTTGAAGATGAATCCGCGATCGTCTACATGCGTCCGGAAACCGCGCAGGGGATATATGTCAATTTCCTGAATGTGAAAAATTCCTCGCGCCAGAAGATCCCCTTCGGTATCGCGCAGATCGGCAAGGCGTTTCGCAACGAGATCACGCCCGGCAATTTCATCTTCCGTACCCGTGAGTTCGAGCAGATGGAAATGCAGTTCTTCATTCATCCGTCGGAGGATGAAAAGTGGTTCGAATACTGGCGACAGGAGCGCTGGAACTGGTATAAGGACCTCGGCATACGCATGGAGAAACTCCGCTGGCACCAGCACGGTGAGGGAGAGCTGGCGCATTACGCCAAAGCGGCTTACGATATCGAATACGAGTACCCGTTCGGCTGGCAGGAACTCGAAGGCGTGCACAACCGCACCGATTTCGACCTCAGCCGCCACATGCAGGCCACCAACAAGGACCTGCGGTATTTCGACGAACGGTTCCCCGAGAAGTTTGTGCCGTATATCATTGAAACCTCGGCCGGATGCGATCGCACCCTGCTCACGATTCTTGTCGACGCCTACGACGAAATCGAGGTGAAGGGGGAAACCCGCGTGTTTCTCCGGCTGTCACCCAAAGTCGCGCCCATCAAGGCCGCCATTTTCCCGCTCGTAAATAAAGAGGGGATGCCGGAATACGCCGAGAAGGTGTATCACGACCTGAAGAAGAAATTCAAGGTGTTTTACGATGATTCCGGCGCGGTCGGACGTCGCTATGCCCGCATGGACGAGGCCGGCTGCCCGTTCTGCATTACGGTCGACGGCCAGACTCTGCAGGACAACACCATGACTTTGCGGGATCGCGACAGCATGGAGCAGACGCGTCTCACCGCGACGGAGATTGCGGATTTCCTGACGGCAAAAATTGGCGGTTAGCGGTCGCTGCTACAGCGACCAGAGGTGCCGCTCCAGGGCGTGGGCGATATCGTCGAAGCTCGGAAACATGCTCGCTCCTGCACTCCGTGGCCTGGTCCGCTGCTCGCACAGCGTCTGACCGTTGATGATGAGCGTGGGGGAAGCTACCGGTTGTTCCGATTCAACTATGCGGGCGACAATGCCGCGCTCTGCCACAAATCTCTTCAGAAAATTTCTGGCCTCGGCCTGCCGAGGGTCCGATTTGGAATAAATAAGGCCGATTTCCATATTAGCCCTTGCTTGCTCAGTTAATTATTTAACAACCGTCGGCGCCAAATGGTCCGATGTGACCCCAAAGAACTCGTCCTAAATTTGAAGAAAATGACGATGCGGTTAGAATTCAACTAGAAAAAAGGGATATCTTCGCAGACCCATTGACGGAAAGAGGACATAAAAAATCTTGACGCTCGCACGACCGTGGGGAATATTGTCTACGGAGATCCCCACGGGGCTCTTCACACGGGAATAGTGCCGATTTCTTGGATTGCGACTGGACGTCGTTGGAACCAAGTACTCCGATAGGGTGAAGGAGATGAAGCATGGCCTTTGAACTGCCGGCGCTGCCGTACGCCAAAAACGCATTGGCTCCCGTCATATCGGAGGAGACAATGGAATATCATTACGGCAAACACCACCAGGCATACGTTACCAACATCAACAAGCTGATCGCGGGCACCGAGTTCGAGAAGATGTCGCTGGAGGACATTATCCGCAAGGCGTCGGGGGGCGTGTTCAACAATGCCGCGCAGGTCTGGAACCACAGCTTCTTCTGGCAGTGCCTGAGCCCGAAAGGCGGGGGCGAACCAAAAGGGGCTCTCGACAGTTCGATCCGGCAGAAGTTCGGTTCGTTCGATGAATTCCGGAAAAAATTCGTCGAGGCCGCCGTTACCCAGTTCGGTTCCGGCTGGGCTTGGCTGGTGAAGAATGCCGATGGCTCGCTCTCTATCGAACAGACCAGCAACGCCGGAAATCCGATGACCTCCGGCAAAACTCCGCTGCTGACGTGCGATGTCTGGGAACATGCGTATTATATCGATTTCCGGAATCGCCGCGCCGACTTCGTGGAGGCATTCTTCAAACTGATTAACTGGCCGTTTGTTGAGAAGAATTTCGGCGGCTGAACGAGTTTAGGCGGATCTCGCGCTCGCTCACAATCGTATCAGAGAATGAACGAGAGTCGCCGGAGAAATTGATTTACGGTCGCCATCGGGTAGGACCGTCAAAGGAGTGACAGGCGGCTCTCACAGACCGCGTGAACGGCCGGGGTAGAACCCCGGCCGTTACATATTTCCTTCATAGATTCCGTTCGGCCTGCCGTGCCGCTCATGCTGCTCTAGCAGCTCGCCCTGAACTCGCCGGTGATCTTCGAGAAAATCCTGTACCTGCGGTTAACTTCCGACCAGTTGATATTCTTCAGGTAGGCCTCGATATACTTCGCCCGCGCCGGCCCCTGATCGTGGTAGTACGCATGCTCATACACGTCGATCGCCAGAAGCGGAAAGGTCCCCCACACGCCGCCCTGGTTGTGCGCGTCGCCTGTGAAATTGTACAGATTATCATCGGTCGGGTCCCAGGCCAGCACCACCCACCCAAGTGCTACCATCGCCGAGGCCCTGAAATCCTCCACCCATTTCTCGAATGAACCAAAGGATTTCTCGATATGCCTGAGCACCTCTCCGGTCGGCTTGCCGTCGCCCCCGAGCACATCCCAGAACAGTTCGTGCAACAGCTGGCCGCCCGCGTTGAATGTCTCGTGCCGTTTCATTCCGCCGAACTCTGAATAGTTGGCATTGGCCAATGAGCGATCGACCGCGGCCAACTTGTCCAGTATCTCATTACGTTTCTTGACATAACCGGCGTAGTGCGTGTCGTGGTGATACGTGTTGGTCTGTTTGGAAATGCCGTCGAGCTTGTCGTATGCATACGGCAACGGTTTGACTTTGAAGTGATCCGCCATGATGTACCTCCTGTTGTGAGTCAGATTATTTGGCGTTAGTATGACTGTGGTAACAGGTTACGAGGCGGATTGGTTCACGGCCAAACGCCGAAAGATGGATAGTATGTGTCTATTAGGAAGACGGTGAAAAGACGGCTATTCGACTATGAGACAGCTCTGTGATCTCGTTTCCACTCTGCCGACCGGCTTTGACGGCAACCCTGCTGCCG
>PQAP01000084.1 GCA_003105265.1 candidate division GN15 bacterium
CGCGTGAGATCAACTCCCGGTGCGGGCCGGACTCCACAATCCTGCCGTCTTCGAGCACGTGAATGCAATCCACGCGTTCCAGAGTGTCGGGCCGATGCGTGATGATCACGGCCGTCATTCCGGGCATCACTTCGTGAAGTCGATCCCACAACGCTGCTTCGGTTCGGGAATCAAGCGCCGAGGTGCAGTCGTCCAGAATCAGGATCTTCGGTTTGCCCACCAGTGCGCGCGCCAGCGACAGCCGTTGTTTCTGACCGCCGGAGATTGCCATCCCGCGCGTGCCGATCGGTGTCTCTAGTCCTTTCGGAAACCGCGCCACCTCGTCCTTTAGCTGTGAGACTTCCAATGCCCAGTCGAGCGTGTCCTCGGAAATCTCGTCCCGCCCGAACCGGATGTTATTGCGAATCGTATCGCTGAACAGAATCGGCTCCTGCGGTACATACCCGATATTGCGGCGGAGGTCCTCCAGTCGGAACTCGCGCAGATCCCGGCCATCAAGCGTTACCTTTCCGCCGGTCGGATCGACCAGTCGTGGCACGAGATTCACCAGCCAGCTCTTGCCCGAACCAACCTTGCCCACCAGCGCCACCGTCTTCCCGGCCGGAACCGACAGCGAGACATCATCGATGATCTTCCGCTCCAACCCTTCGAACGTGAAACTCACATTCTCGAATCGCAGCGCGCCTTCGATTACACCCGAGTCGGAGATATCAGGCGGTTCGTGTACGAGTGGTGGTACGTTCTCGAGTTCCACCAGACGGTCGATTGAGACACCGGATTGCAGAGATCGCACCAGGAACTGCCCGATGTCGAACATCGGGAAGAACAGGTAGACCACGTAGTACACGAACGCGAACAGCTCGCCCACCGACAGCTTCGCATTAATTACCTGCGCGCCGCCGGCGAGCAGCACGATTATCACGCCGAACTGCCAGATGTACATATACATGGAGTCAACCACCGCGCCGGATTTGACCGTGTCAATCTCCGCGACCCGCCGGATTCCCAGCGCGTGCGCGAATTTCGACTGCTGCGCCCTCGCCTGCACGTATGCCTTGACCACCCGGATACCAGAGAGGCACGCTTCCATGACGGCGGTAAAGGTGGAAATCTTCGTCTGCAGATCGTCGTACCGCTTGTGCAGCAGTTTCGAGCTGCGGAAGAAGATGAGAATCATCAACGGCAATGGCCCCGCGGTCAGGAGAGTCAACCACGGGTTGATGCTCAGCATCATGATGATGACGAACACCACCATCGTGATTGCCTCGTACAGCCGGAATATTCCCGAACAGGCAAACCACGACAGCTTGCCGTCGATATCGTCGGTCAGCCGTGTGACAAGATCACCAGTCCTGAATTTGTTGAAAAAGTCCGGACCTTTGCCCGTGATATCGTCGAACGCATACTGCCGGAAGGCCCAGTCGAGCCGGCGGTTCATCCACGCACGATGCCCCTGCACAAACGCGTAAAGGCAAAACGCCACTATGCCGAGCAGAATGAAGGCCAGCGGCAAGAAGCGCTCCGGTCCCAGACCGACAGCGTGGCCGACGCCGACCACCCAGAGTGCGATTTCGTTCTTCGGCACCTGGCCGTCCTTGATGAAGTCGATTGAGAACTGCATCAAACGCGGCAGATATGCTTGCAGCATCGCCTGTACCGGCGTGAGCAGAATCAGCACCGCCAGCACATACGGGAAGTGCTTATAGTATCGCCAGAACCACTTTATCTTATCACGCATTGACTGTCACTCCATTTCTGGACTTGTACTGCAGGTGGAACAGCTTGGAATAGTATCCATTCTGCAGAATCAATTCAGTGTGCGTGCCGCGCTCGACAATCTCGCCGCGCCGGATCACCAGGATCCGGTCGACATCGAGAATGGTCGACAGCCGGTGCGCAATCACCAGTGAGGTCCGTCCCGCCATGAGCTTCTTCAGCGCCACCTGGATCGACCGCTCCGTTTCCGGGTCGACCGAACTGGTCGCTTCGTCCAGAATCAACAGGTCCGGATTGACCACCAGCGCCCGTGCGAACGACAGCAACTGGCGTTCACCACGGCTGAAATTCGCACCCTTCTCGGAGACTTCAGTGCGGTATCCTTTCGGAAGCCGCTCGATAAACCGGTGGGCATCGACCGTCTCCGCGGCTGCCGCGATCCGATCATCCGTGTGCTCGGCATTCTCCAGCGCGATGTTGGAACGGACATCGCCGGGGAAGAGGTATATATCCTGAAGCACCAGCGCGAAGCGGCGCCGCAGTTCGTCCTGCGTTATATCCCGGATGTCGATGCCGTCGACAAGAATCCGTCCGTGCTGAGGATCATAGAACCTCAACAGCAGGTTGATGACGGTCGACTTACCGCCGCCGGTCACGCCGGCAAGCGCGAAGCGCTGCCCGACCGGGATATGAAATGTGGCGTTCTTCAGCGCGAAGTCGCCGTCTCCCGTGTAGGAGAACGAGACGTTCTCGAAAGTCAATCCCCGCGTCAGTCTCGGCCATGCGACCGGACGCACCGGGTCGAGTACGCGCGGTTTCGTCGCCAGAAGCGCGTAGATTCGCTTCGCGCCCGCAATGGCCTTCTGGATCGTGCCGAGCTGCTCGGAAGTGCGATAGATCGGATCGTAGGCCCGCCAGATCAGTATGATAAACATACTCAGCGTACCGACTGTCAGCGACCCTTCACGAGCCCACGCAATCCCGAACAGCAGGACAAGCCCGATCAACAGGTATTGCGTGAACGAAACGAGGTTGAAGAACCCCACCACGCCCAGTTCCGCGTAGGCGTCGCTTTTGAAGCGGTCGCCGCATACCTCGCGCACGCGCTGGCGCGCGTAGGCGCCACGGTGAAAGACCTGTACAATCGCCATGCCGTGCAAAAATTCCGTCAGCACGGCAATCATCTCCGCGGTTTTTTTACGAACGGCGTCAAATCTCGGCGTGGTCGTTTTGGCGAAGATAGTGACCATGACGGCCAG
>PQAP01000085.1 GCA_003105265.1 candidate division GN15 bacterium
GCTACCCGCTCAACTTTGACGCCGGAGAGTCTTGTTCTTACAATTATGGTTATATTGACGCATGAGAGTGGAAACTGTCACAGTGTTTTTCTTGGAATTCACCCGGGTCCTGCGTTTGACCGACTTCCGCCAAAATCCACTTTGAAATAGGGACGAAATAGGTTATATTTCGCTGTCACGAGCCGGCTTGTTCATTTGAGCTGAGATGGAGTGCATGACGTGTCGTGACCGTTCCGTTACTTTCAGAGGCGACCCATTTGATGATCTAGTCCACAGGAAACTTCTTTGCCGGGAGATTACACTATGAAACAATCACAAACCTTCTGCTCGCTTGTAACAATTTCTTGTGTGCTGCTACTGTCGGCCGCTACGATGGCCGCTGTGCCAAGGCAGATCAACTACCAGGGGAGGGCAACGGATGCTTCCGGCAATCCGGTGCCGGATGGAGATTATGACGTTCGGTTCAATATCTTCGATCACCCCACCGCCGGCAGCGGATTGTGGGGTGAGATTGCGCCAAGCATACACACCACGGGCGGACTGTTTACTCACATGCTCGGCAGTATCAACCCACTTCCCGACTCCATATTCGCCAAGTATGATTCATTGTATCTCCGCATTTCATTCAACGGCCAAGTACTGTCACCCCGGGTGCCGCTGGTGTCAACGGGGTATGCGTTTCGGGTCAACTCAGTGGATGGCGCCTCCGGTGGGGCGATAGATGGCCGACTGGAGCTCAACGGAAATATCATTGTCTGGTTCGATCCTGATCAGACCGGAAATGCATCGGTGTATCTGCCGGATGACGGCATCGGCAGGAGGGAGATTTGGGATGAACCGGGGATCGCGAGTGCTACCTTCTTGGGATATCCTGCGGGAAGAGTGTTCGAATCGATGAATGCCGTCGATGTCGTGACTGTTTCTCTGACTACTCCTGCGACCGGCTATATTGTCGTGGAGGCAAAGTTCTGGGCGGTCGGAGCAGGATCATGTTTGTGCTACGGTTGGGTTCAAATTGATGAAGCCAGCGGCGGAGATCCCCTGCCGCCGTACCACTCGCGTTTTGGACAGGATTCATCTGTCACCTGGGGGGCTACTCAGATTCCAGGATTCGTCTCAAGGGTGTTCTACAAACCGGCCGGCTCATACACCTTTCGGCTTGAGGGCGCCGAGTTCGTCGACAATTGCGCCGAGTGTTATCCTCAGGTTCAGAATGCAATTATCACTGCCAGGTACTATTCAACTGCCTACGGAACGGTGGAGGCCATAGTCCCGCCGGAGGAAGCGGGCAACTTTGAGAACGCAGCTCCAGTGACGGTCGACAGCCAGACGAAATATCGGGTCGATCTGCGAGAGTTGGAACTGCGAGCAGCGAAGGCCGAAGCTGCCGCTGAGCGAGCCCGGGCCAATGCCGAAAAGGCAAAAAGCGAACTGTTACGCGCAAAATATGAACCTTCGAGCAGCGGGAGTAAGGACAAATAGGTGGCAGTTCGCTTCTGCTATCGACCAAACCCAAGCCCGGCATAGAATGCAGGCCTCGGAAGCAACCGAGGCCTGCAAATGTTAATGGCGGGATCTGCAGCGTGCGTTCGGTAACCGGGTGATTGAGCGTTCCCCTGCCCGGGAATCAGATTTTGAACTACCCGGTCGCTTGTTACGATTCTGTCATTGGGTCCGTGTCTTCAGCAGCGCGGCCTAACACCAATCTGTTTGCATCCGGTTAGTGAAGACGGGAAACCGCGTCGTCTCGTTCCGTGTTGTAAAATGGATATTGCTATGTCCAGTTCCAGTCAGGCCCGGAAGTATAGAGAGGAGAATACAATGAGAAAGGAACAGACAGCACCTGAATCGAAAGGTGTTACGGTGAAGTTACTTGGAACAGTTGACCTTGGCCCTGAGATTGAGGGCATGGAGGGGCGCCAGCTTCGCATGCGTATGGTGACTATCGAGCCCGGAGGCGTCTTCGGCCCGATTCACGACCATAAAGGCAGGCCCGGCGTTGTATACATACTGCAGGGAACGATAACCGACCATCGAGATGGAGTTGCCACGGACTATGGGCCGGGATTGGGCTGGCCCGAAGACAGGAACACCCTGCACTGGCTTGAAAACAGGGGAACGATTCCGACAATGGAGATCTCGGTCGATATTGTCAGACACACGTAAACCCGGACTCGACTACCCGCCCGGAGAGCCCCGGTTGCATCTTGACACGCCGACAACGAAGGTCTTTATTGTACCTCATAAGCTAATGAATAATAATCAGATGAAAGGCAGGTCGGTATGGTCAAAGCTGTGAAGAGAACGGTTCGCCCCAATGTTCTGGAAGGGCATCCGCAATTAAGCGAACACCAGTCGGCGTTCGATAACGCGCTCAAGCAATTTGATCGCGCGGCCCATATCATCAAGCTGAAACCCGATCAGGTTGCCATGATCAAAGAACCCCGGAAGATCACCGAGGTGAAGCTGCCGATCCGGATGGATGACGGCAGCATCCGCGTTTTTACCGGATACCGTGTTCAGCACAATGTCGCGCGGGGTCCGGCCAAAGGCGGCGTGCGCTTTCACCCCGACGTGAACCTCGACGAAGTCAAGGCACTATCATTCTGGATGACCTTCAAGTGTGCGACTATCGGCATTCCGATGGGTGGCGCGAAGGGTGGCGTGATAGTCGATCCGCGGCAGCTGAGTGCCGGTGAACTGGAACGCTTGTCCCGCCGCTATTTTGCCGAAATGATCGACATGTTCGGACCGGACCGGGATGTTCCCGCTCCCGATGTCAACACCAACCCGCAGATCATGGCCTGGTTCATGGACACCTACTCCATGCATTTCGGCGGCAACTACCTGCCCGCGGTCGTTACCGGCAAGCCGCTGGAACTCGGTGGTTCGGAAGGGCGGAGTTCGGCTACGGCTCAAGGGATGGTGTTCTGCGTGATCAAAGCCGCTGAGCACCTTCGAATGAAGCTGAACAAGAGCACGGTGGCCATTCAGGGATTCGGCAACGCCGGTTCCTTCGCGGCGCTGCTGCTCAGCCAGCAGGGATGCACGATTCAGGCGATCTCCGATATTGACGGTGCCTTCGTCAGCAAAAAGGGAATCAATCCCAAAGAAGCCATTGCCTATGTCGAGAAGCACAAATCACTGAAGGGATTTCACCGGCACGCGGCCGTGGAGAAACTGGCCGATCCCATGGACCTGCTGGAGCTGCCGGTGGACATTCTTATCCCGGCGGCGCTGGAAAACCAGATCACGGGTGACAACGCCCCTCGGATCAGGGCAAGAATGATCGCCGAGTGCGCCAACGGTCCCTGCACGCCCGAGGCGGATGACATTCTCGAGAAGAAGAAGACCTTCATCATTCCGGATATTCTCTGTAATGCGGGTGGCGTGGGTGTCTCGTACCTCGAATGGGTGCAAAATCGCATGGGGTATTATTGGACCAACGAACACGTGCAGCAGGACCTGAAGCTGATGATGGAACGAGCATTCGCATCGGTCCTTGAGACGTCGCTCCAATTCAAAGTCCCGATGCGCACCGCGGCGTTCATCGTGGCGATCCAGCGGGTCGCTCGAGCGGCGGAGTTGCGCGGATTGTACGCGTAGACCGCGCCTCGCTCGGGTGCACCAGGTGATTCGACGGGCTGTCGCCGGACGGCCCGTTGCAATATCAGTCACATGGGTCGGGACGAATATGTTTGCACTTGTCGATGGATTCGGGGAAAAGCATATTCCACTTCCAAGTCTGACCTGGAGAGTATCAGGAACGTGACCTGTTTCTTCGTTTCCGATCTGCACGGCTCGCCCGACCGCTACTGCGCGCTGTTCGATGCCATCCGCATGGAGCAGCCCCAGGCGGTGTTCTTCGGCGGTGACCTGCTGCCTTCCGGGATCGCCCGGTTTTCCTCTTCACCCGGCCTCCATAGCGATTTCGTAAATGATTACCTCGTCCCTGTCTGTGCGGCTCTGAGAAAGGATTTGGACAGGCAATACCCCCGCATGTTCCTGATATTGGGCAACGATGACCCTCGCTCACAGGAGCCGGTGATTCTCGACGGCGCCGTGCACGGTTACTGGGAATATATTCACGGCCGGCGGGCAGAGTTTGGCGAGTACGCTGCGATCGGCTATAACTGTGTGCCGCCGACGCCGTTTGTGCTCAAAGACTGGGAGCGGTACGATGTCTCGCGGTTTGTGGACGTGGGCTGCATTTCGCCCGAAGAAGGGCGTTACTCGGTTCCCGTGCCGGAGCGGGAGAAGAAGTACATCACGATCAAGGACGACCTCGAAGCGCTGGCGGCAGGAATCGACGCCGACCGCACTATTTGTCTCTTTCACGCCCCGCCGCACAAGACCAATCTGGATCGCGCCGCCCTTGACGGCAAGATGATTGACCATGTTCCGCTCGATGTCCATGTCGGCAGCATCGCGGTGCGGAGATTTATTGAGGGACGCCAGCCGCTGCTGACGCTACACGGTCACATTCACGAATCGGCGCAGTTAACCGGGTCGTGGCAGGATCGAATCGGTCGGACCGTCATGCTGTCGGCCGCCCACCACGGGCCGGAACTGGCGCTGGTGCGATTTGATCCGGCGGACCCGGCCGGCGCCACGCGGGAACTTCGGTAACCGGCTACTTCTTCCGCCCGATTGGCAGCTGCCGCGCCGGATCGGTGACCGCATCTATCTTGGCCGCATAGGACGTTTTGGCGGCAATATCCTGATCAGTGACGACATGCACATCAAGCAATCCGCCGGTGCGATGACCGGTGCGCAGATAGTTCAATTCATCGAGGCACAAGCTCCAGCCCGTAAGCCAAAAATTCAGCCGGCACTCCTGCTCGGGCGTTCCGCCAAAGTGAATCAGTAGATCGATATCGCTGGCCGGACCGGCGGTGGCATTCTTGGTGCTGCCAAATACGTACATCGCCTTGACTCCGAACTCTTCGGTGCTCAGTTGCGAGGCGATAATCTCGGCGATCCGGCAACGCCACCGCCATGGGCTTTCCTGCTCGACCTGGTACTGCGGCTGGATGACTGCCTCGGCTTCGGGCTGGCTCTTGGGCGGCGCCAGCACTCCTACGGCTTCGTCCTGGTCGGCGTTAAGCAGCACCTGCAGCACGCGGCCGTTGGCCGTCTGAGGCACATCGATCACCCGGATCACGTCACCCAGCGAGGCAAACTCGGGAGCGATTTCAGCCAGCATGTTGGGCGAACGCGTCAGGAACNGCTCGTTAAACTGAATGCCCGGATCGTCGGGATACAACGGCAGGTACCGGATGTTCGCCTCGACCAGGTCCTGGAAGAAATGGGTTCCGAAGGAGAGGTCCGGGACATAATTCCCCTTCTTGCGCGCNATCTCAATCAGGCAGGCGGTATTGTTGACGTCGGTGTAGGTGACGCTGACGCCCAGTTTGATGTCGCCGCGGCTGCCCCAGCGACCGGGACCCATNAGCACAAACTGGCGCTTGGGTAAGAGCGTATTCAGTCGCCCAACCGCGCGTCCGATAGCGATCATCTGCTGGCGGTCCGGGATCTGCCCATATCTATGCGGATCGACGTAAACAATGTGCGTGATATCGGGCACCCGGCCGTTGGAGACGTACTTACGGGCGGTAAAGATCACGTCGTCGGCCTTGAGATCCCGAGGTATCGGTGTGGCGCCGCTCCGCATGGCATAACTCTGCGGCCGGCATTGCAGCAGGTAGAAGTCATTACCGTCGGATGCAAACTCAATGTCCACGGGGGTGCCGAACGTCTCCTGCAGCAGTTTGAGAATCGCCTTCATTCGTTGCACGAAGGTCGTCTGGGTCAGCAGTCCCTCGAAAGTGACCAGCATACGACCTTCCTTGAGATCGGCGCCGGCATACGGCAGGGCGCGACTGTGGTCCCCTTCCATGAGTGAGACCATATCGGCCAGATTGGGAATGCTGTATCCGTGGGCACGAAGCAGGTCGGCCACGCTCACTGTCTCGAACGCCCTGGTCTTGAGGTTGATGACATCGACATAATGCGGCGAATAACGCACCTGTTCATCAATGGAGACATTTACGCGAAGTCCCGGCTGTCCGGGAGCCATGAGAATAGGATAATCATCAGCGAGGCGATCCACCGCGCGGGTGCCGAGGCCGGGTACCAGGCGCACCAGGCCGTCCTCGCGTTTGATGCGCGGCGACCACGAAAACTCGTTGCTGCTGAACGCCACGCCGGCGAAAGTCGGCATGAAGTAGTCACCCACGGTGGTACCGACCACCTGCTGGATCATGATCCCCATCTCCTCGTAAAAGTCGAGCAGACCGCGCTCGGCTCGGTAACCGATGGGATCGGGACCAAAGGTAGACGCATACACTTCGGCAATAGCGTCCTGCAGAGCGTCCAGCCGCTCCTGCTTGGATCCCTGGTTGGCGAGAAACAAGCTCTTGTACTTGCCGGAGAAAGCCGCGCCCATGCGGTCCTCGAGAAGACTGGAACTTCGCACGATGATCGGCACTTCACCCAGATCGTCGAGCACCACCGACAAACCCTGCACGATTTCCGGCGGGAAATGGGAGTTCTTGAAGGTCTGGACAACGTGCGGATACTCCAGCCGAATCTGGTCCAGCTCCTTGTACTTTTGCTCGACAATTTCCTCGAGGTTGTTGTGGTACATGAACGAGAGCAGAGCATCGGAGGTGATGTACCACGTTCGGGGGACCTTGATGTCGGCCAGCAGCGGCGAATCCTGTCCGGCGCGTTTCAGAATCTTGGCGGCCACGTACAGACCGGCGCTCTTGCCACCGAGCCGGCCGCTGCTCTCGGCGGTGAAAATGACGAAGGGCAGGAGTTCGTAGAAATCCGTGATTGTGACATACCGCTTGGCGACGTCGACAAATTGCACTTGCTCGCTGAAAAACCGCCGCACGAGGGCGGCGCTGACGCCGCGCTGGGTCGGACTGCGCGGCTCGGCGCCCTGTGGTGCGATACGCCGATAGCGGCGGATGGCGTCGGCGACCTCCGACAGCGGCAGGTTTCGGTTAAGCGACCGCACGAGGAAACGCTGTTTGTCTTCCTGTATCCGTTTCTGGATAAACAGCAGGATCTCCGAATCGCTCATGTGATCCGAAGCGATCTTGAATGTTTCGTCGCTAAGAAAGTCGTTGGAAAGCGTCAGCATCTGGCGCTGTTGCGGCACATTGGAGTCCCTCAGGGAGTCATCGGTATCGGCATGGGAGTCGGCGGTGTAATAGAGGGCCAGCTTCTTGGCCTCCTCGACGCCGTTCCAGCAGAGGTGATTGAGCAGCTTGTGCGAGATGCTCAGAAACAGATCCTGATCGGTCTGGCGCAGCATGTCCACAACGCCTCGCCATTCGGGACGCTGCTGGCGGGAAAGACTGCTCTGCACCGCCTGCCAGTCTTTGTACACCTCTTTCATCTGGCGGTACATGAGGAAATGACTCAACCGGTCGGCAATCGAGTGAATCAGGCGCGTTTCTTCCTTCAGGAATGGACCATGATCGGCCGTTTCCCGCTCGGCGGAATAGTACACGCTGATGCGGCCAATCACCTTCTCCTGAATCAGGAGGTCGGCGTTCTGGACCCAGGCCGTGCGGACAAATCCCGGCGGATGGTACCGATTTTCGCCGATAACGATCTCCGCCTGGCAGATGTCCGGATACTGCCATCCCGGCGGCACCGCCTCAATCACCTGCTGACACACCTCCTGAACGGTGATGTTCTGCTGACTCAGTATCTCCTCGATGCGGTAGAGGCAATTGAGTTCCTTGGCGCGCTCGGAGAGAAACCAAATCAGGTCATCCAGCGGTCTTTCCTGATCAGCCATGGAGAACTACTCCCCGACCGGAGCGACCGTCTGCCCTGACGACAACCGGTCTGTCCGCTCTGACATGCATGACATATCGCAATTCCGAGATTTTCTGCTGGCGGTCGAGCCACGACCAGTTGATTGCGTACTTACCGGAGTGTGCCACCGGGAAGTACAAGACGCGAAAACTGGAGAGATTGTGGAAGAAATGCGATCCCTGGCTCAGCTCCACATCCATCGACGGCAACGTCGCCTCGACCAGTACCTTCGCTCCGGCGATATTGGCCCATTCCACCGGTATCCCCAGCCACGGCTCAGAACTTCCCCACCGGCCAAAGCCAATCAGGAGATAAGGGCGGCCCTCGTCCAGCAAACGCCGATTCAACCGGTCGATTTCGGCGGCTATCGCCTGCGTCTGGGAGGCGCTGAATGATTCCGGTTTGACGTATACGATATCGGTAATGGAATCGACACGACCGTTCCCCATGGAACGTTCGGTGGCGATCAGGACGTCCGGTCCGGCCAGTTCCTCCGGCGTCACCTCGACCACGGCCGTTGACACGACCATGGGCCTCACCTGCAGGAATCCGAACCGACCGTGCGACGGCTTTTGCGGATCGAGCGTAACGGCAAACTCAATCTCGACCGGATGGCCGACCCGTTCTTCACACAGCGTGAGGAGCCGCTTTACCAGCGGGTTCAGGGGGATGAGATCAAATTTGAGAATCGGGCCAAAGTCCAGAAGCCGCGGCCCTGCCACGCCCGTGCCGTTGACAATCCGTTCTTCACCGGGCACATAGGTTGAGGCCACGCCCACCAGTGTTTCGTCCAGTTCCGCTTCCTGAATTCCCACCTGAACCAGATACTCGGTCTCCCGAATCGGATCATACTCCGGTGGCTTGCCCATATTGACAGCCCAGAATCGGGTCTGTGACTGGTCAAGCAATTCATCGAAGGTACGATACGGCGGTTTGGCTTTCGGATAGGCAGGGGAGTAGACATACGATATGCCGCCGTCCACGATAGTCTTTCCGAGTCCAAGCGCCAGGTTTACCACCCCTTCGAGCGGTTTGGAATGGCCCGTGGGATAATAATTGTAAGACCGGGCAACCCCGGAAACGTTCGGGTAGAACCGGTCGCCGTGGCGAAACCCCACGACCTCCTGAATGATCACCGCCATCTTTTCCGCTTCGATCGACTTGCCGGTCGCCTTGATATATGTCTTGGCGCTGCGAAAGAACGTCGAGGCATAGACAAACCGGATGGCCTCGATCAGCTTGCGGAAGCGCGTGTCGGCGTCGAGCTGATTATTCGGTATCATCTTGGTCTCATAGACGCCGGCAAACGGCTCAAACATCGCATCCTCGAGAAGACTCGACGAGCGAACCGCCAGCGGCGTGTGGACGTGATGAATGAGCGCCCCCAGGTCGCCGACCAGGGTGGGCGGAAAACTCCCTTTCTGAAACGCGAGTGCGATCTCGTCGTCGCGGGCGTCCGACAACGCGATATCATATAGCTTGTTCATCCGCATGAACTCGTCGAAACAGTCCGTGGAGAGCACGGCGAGTCTTGGGACGGCGACATCGATCTGGTCGTCCCGCAGCGCCTCGGCATGCTGCGTCAGGAGTTCCCGAAGCAGCGCCAGCCCCTGGGCCTTGCCGCCGATCTCGCCGGTGCCGATACGGGTGAACGTTTCGGAACCGTCAAAGAAGTGACGATCAAAAGCCGGGAGACTGTTGAGCGGAATGCGGTATGATCCTGACGACAAAACCCTGCTCCTTGTCGGCGCACGCATTCTGAACGCGCCGCCCATCTATGATTAGCGACTGAGGTATCTCAAGTCAAGGGGTGATTGCCCGGCCGGTCAAATCGCTGCAAAATCCCGTCGCTTAATCTTGTCGTATGGATTGGACCGTTGTATCATACCGGCTCGGAACGACAGCCATGACCAGGAAAGTAGTCAGAATTATCATTATTGACGATCAGCAGCTGGTTCGCCAGGGACTGGCCGGCCTTTTCCAGGCCGACGGCGGCTTCGAAGTAGTCGCCGACTATGGCTCCGGGCCGGAAGCGTTCGAGCAGATCAATCTGCACAGGCCTGAAGTGGCGATCGTCGATATTCAGATTCCGGGGCTGGACGGCATCAGTGTAGGCCGGCGGTTGAAGCAGCTGAGCCCGACGACGGAGATTGTCTACCTGACTTCGACGCATTCCGACGATCAGGCGCGGGAGGCGTTCGAGTCCGGCGGTCGAAGCTACTTGCTCAAGACCTGCAGTTTCGAGGAACTGGCGCTGGCGACTCGCAAGGCGGCTGACGGGGACTTCTATCTCACGGGTCCGCCGTCGTCGGACATGATTGCGGAGTATGTCAGGCCGTTGCTCAGCAATCAGCGACCGGGCGGCCAGGTGACCACGCGGGAAAAGGAGATCGCCCGGCTGCTCGCGGACGGCTATTCCACCAAGGAAGCGGCCGATGTGCTGAACATCAGCGTCAAGACGGCCGAGGCGCACCGGGCCTCGATCATGAAGAAGCTGAACGCCAAGAACGTCACCGACATCGTCAAGTACTGCATCCGCAATCAGATTATAGAAACCTGACAACAGTGGGGCGGTATTCGGGGGGCGTCAGGGTTTTCCCCCTGTGGTTCGAGGGTTTTCCCCTATTGCCCAAAAGCCCTTGGTGTGTTCTATTGGTTTCGTGGATCAAATCATAAATGTTTGGAACAGGTATAAGCAGATAATGAAAGCCGGCTTGACCCGCAGATTCTGAGTGATCCAGCCGGGTGATAATAACCAAAAGGAGTGAACCTATGTCGAGTTACGTCAATGACCTGATGGCCACGGTTAAGGCGAAGAACCCCGCCGAACCGGAGTTTCATCAGGCAGTCCACGAGGTCGCTGAGTCGCTGGCAGTGGTGTTGGACAGGCATCCGGAGTACCGCAAGGCCAAGATTCTCGATAGGATCATCGAACCGGAACGCCTCATCATGTTCCGCGTGCCGTGGATGGATGATCAGGGAGAGATCCAGGTCAATCGCGGTTTTCGCATCGAGATGAACAGCGCGATCGGACCGTACAAAGGTGGGCTGCGCTTCCATCCCTCGGTCAATCTCGGCATTCTGAAGTTCCTTGCCTTCGAGCAGGTGTTCAAGAACAGTTTGACCACGCTGCCTATGGGTGGCGGTAAAGGCGGATCGGATTTCGATCCGAAAGGCAAGAGTGACTACGAAGTCATGCGCTTCTGCCAGGCGTTCATGTCGGAACTGTTCCGGCATATCGGACCGAACACCGATGTGCCGGCCGGCGATATCGGCGTGGGCGGTCGTGAAATCGGCTTCATGTTCGGCCAGTATCGCAAACTTCGCAACGAATTCACCGGCGTCCTGACCGGCAAGGGACTGAACTGGGGCGGCTCGCTCATCCGTCCGGAAGCCACCGGCTACGGTGCCGTCTATTTCGCAGCGGAAATGCTGAGCACCCGCAGCCAGACTCTCCAGGGAAAGACCTGCCTGGTCTCCGGAAGCGGCAATGTGGCCCAGTACACGATCGAGAAGATCAACCAGCTGGGAGGCAAAGCGGTCACCGCGTCCGATTCCGGCGGGTACGTTCACGATCCGGAAGGGATCGATTCCAAGAAGTTGGAATTCCTTATGGATCTGAAGAATGTCCGTCGCGGACGTATCAAAGAGTACGCCGACAAGTTCAAAGGCGCGACCTATTCGCCGATTGATCCCAAGATGGATTTCAATCCGCTGTGGAATCATAAGGCCGACTGCGCCTTCCCGAGCGCGACTCAGAACGAGATCAACGGCAAGGATGCACAGAACCTCCTGAAAAACGGCGTCTTTGTCGTTTCCGAAGGGGCCAACATGCCGACAACCCCGGACGGCGTGAAGCTCTTTATCGACCAGAAGATTCTTTACGGTCCCGGCAAGGCCGCCAACGCCGGTGGTGTGGCGACCTCGGGTCTGGAAATGTCCCAGAACAGCATGCGCTATGGCTGGACGCGGGATGAAGTCGACAATCGCCTGCATCTCATCATGAAGAGTATTCACAAGGCCTGTGTGGACGCAGCCAACCGGTTTGGAACCCCGGGCAACTACGTCAACGGCGCCAACATTGCCGGCTTCCTCAAGGTGGCCGACGCGATGATGGACCAGGGTCTGGTGTAAGACGATTCAGATTGAGTGAGAACAAAAACGGAGTGGTCGGAAGCCACTCCGTTTTATATGTTAGGTCCGAGCCGACCGGCGCGTGCCTTCCGCACCGTGTGCCGTAGCGGCCGATCAGGATACTGGGCATGCTCGACTTCAAGGATCTTCTCGCCGAACACGGTTACGTTAACCGCTTCAACGAATTTCAGGGGTTGATGCAGTTCCGCGTCAGGGAGATTCTGCTTGCCTCCAGCTTGTACGATTCCTTCATCTTCGAACAGGACGGCCGCCTGTCTGAAATGTTGCTGTCCGAGTATCTGGATCTGAATCTCAGTCAGGCGCCCACCATCACCCGGGTTTCGACCGGCGACGAGGCGCTTGGCCGCATTGCGGGGGCTCAACGTTTCGACATCATCATCACCACCATGAATCTGGGCGACATGGATGCAGTGGACCTGGCCCTGAAGGTCAAAGCTCAGCGGCCGGACCTGTCGGTAATTGCTCTGCTTTACGACACGCGCGAACTGGCCGAATTGACGACCTACCACGATGTCGGCATCTTCGACAAGATTTTCATCTGGCAGGGGGATTTCCGCACCCTCATTGCCATCATCAAGTATGTTGAAGATCGCCGCAACGTGGAGCACGACACGGAAGCGGTCGGCGTCCAGTCCATTATTCTGATCGAGGACAGTGTCAGCGCATATTCTTCCTTCCTTCCGATTGTCTACACGGAAATCGTCAGGCACACGCAGCAGGTTATGGCCGAGGGCGTGAATCTGTCCCACAAATTGCTGCGCATGCGGGCGCGGCCGAAGATTTTGCTGTGCAGCACCTATGAAGAGGCATGGGACTACTTCTGCCGTTACGAGAGCTGTATTCTTGGTGTGATATCCGACATCGAATTTCCAAGTGACGGCCAGCTCGACCCGGAAGCGGGACTTCGCTTTGCCGCCGAAGTACGGGCGCTGCACTTTGACATCCCGATTCTCCTGCAGTCCGATTCGCCGCATTTTGAGCGGGCGGCCCGGGAGATCGGCGCCGGGTTTCTCCTCAAGCGCTCACCCCGACTGCTTCAGCAGTTGCGGGAATTCATGGCCACCTATTTCAGTTTCGGCGATTTTGTCTTCCGTCTCGCCGACGGACGCGAGGTGTCGCGCTCCGACAGCTTGCGCTCGCTCGAAGAGCAACTGAGATTAGTACCGGACGAGTCGATCCGGTTCCATGCCGAGCGCAACCATTTCTCGAACTGGCTGAAGGCCCGTACCGAGTTTCTGCTGGC
>PQAP01000086.1 GCA_003105265.1 candidate division GN15 bacterium
TGGCCCGTGCGCGTAGCCCACGCGATCGTGGTATCGATCGCGTCTTTGGCGCCGATTCGTCTGAGATTGGCTATTAATCCGAAACGCATAGGATCTCCGGAGGAGAAGATAAGCTGTTGCGTCGGTCCATGGCAAGTGGAGAAGCTGACGTAATCCGCCCGCCAAATGATATTGCATCTTAGGAGGATTCCCCGCAAATTGTTGATTGTGGGTAAGAAGAAAGCAATTGGACAAGCTCATCACGAACCTTCAATCGAGCGGCGTGTCCTGATCGCTTACTACGCAACGCTTGCCGCCTTCTTTGTCTCATCGTTCTTTCCGCAGGCACGGCTCTGGGGAATCAACTGGTGGGCGTACTTTCCGCTATGGGTGAAACTCGCTCTCTTGATTGGCGGCACATTGATCCCGCTCGGCATCCGCCAGTGGAGCCGGCGATGGTTTGATCCCAACAGTGATATCTCCGATCGTGCCTACTGGCTCTTCTCGGCCGGCCTGTTGATTGGTTTCGGCCTGCTTTTCTACTTGTTGCGAGCCAAGACCCATTTTCTGGGGGATGGGTACCAATTGCTCAGCACGCTTTCGAGCGAAAATTTCTTTGTCAAGTTCCGGAATCGCGGGAGCGTTGGACTTCAGTATTTCCTCATGCAGTTGTTGGGTGGCCGTGGGGAGGCCAACGCCCTCCTGTCGTACCAGGTAACCTCAATAAGCGCCGGATTGCTGTTCCTGGCAGTCCTATATACTGCCGCCAGCAAGTTGTTTCAGAAGAATATCGAGAGAATCCTATTCGCGCTAATCCTGTCTGCCGGTGGATATATGCTGCTGTTCTTTGGATATGTCGAAAACTATGCCCTGTTCGTGGTATCGGTGCTTGCGTTTGTCCTCATAGGAGTCATTGTCTCTGAACGGAATTTTCATCGCTGGTGGATTTTGGTCCCGCAGCTGTCCGCCTTATTCTTCCATGTCTTCGGCTGCGTACTGATACCGGCCACGGCTTATCTACTTGTATCCAACACCAAGCTAAGTCGACACCTGAGAAACCTTCACTGGACTGTCAAATGTCTAATCGGTGCTTTCGGTCTTACTTTTGCCGGTGTTATCTTCTACCGCTTCTATACGACCAGTTACTTTTTTCGCTTCTCGCTCGTGCCGCCGATTGCAGACCGATTCACGGTTGAAGGATATACGCTATTCTCCTGGAACCACCTTCTTGACTTCGCCAATCTCCTATTTGTGCTCTTTCCGGGAATTGGAGTACTGCTAACGGTGCGACGATTGACCCGAAGAAAGGTGCTCACAAATCAGGCTATGTGTTTTCTGCTGCTCTGTGTCGCCTGTACGCTTGGTGCCGCCTTCATCTTCGATCCGAAACTCGGCATGCCGAGAGATTGGGACTTATTTGCTTTTGCTGGCATTCCACTTGCGACAATTCTTGTGTTCAATGCAATTTCGGAGAACCGCATCATGAGTCGCGCCGCAATAGTTCTTGCCCTGTTCTTGTGCGTGGCGTCGATCGTGCCACGCTCGCTCGTGTTTGTAATGCCAAGCCTGACTACTTCCCATCTACTTGCGTACATCAAATTGGACGAGCAGAAATCCGAACGAACCAGATTTCTGTTGGTCCAGTATCTTGAAAGAACCGGTAGCACGCGCGTACTTCTTGAGTTGAAGAAGCAAGGTTGGGATCAGCTGCCTGAAGCATACCGAATTCTTGATTCTGCTATGTTGCTTACTGATTCTGGGCAAATCGCCCCCGCGAAGAAGCTGCTTGATCGGGTAATCACACTCCGACCCGCAAGTGCCGATGCATGGGGAAATCTTGGTCGCTGCTATAGCTTAGAAGGTCACTACGACAGCGCTTTGGAATGCTTCAGAGTCTCATACGGACTGAATCCATACGGATACACGTGTATGTACAACATCGGGCAGGTCTACTATAATCTCAAACAGTACGACCGGGCTATCGAGTGGTTCAAGGATGCCATCGAGCTCGAACCAAATTTCGTGCCTGCACTGATTGGACTCAGTCTCAGCTACCGTGAGGCCAACCGCCTTGAACTGTACAGCGAAGCCATCCTTAGACTCGCCACTGTTCCTGGCGCCAAAGTGTTTGTTGTACAGTCGATTGAGGAACTCATAGAATGCAAACAGGTCAAATTGGCAGAGCAGGTCTTTCGAACTGTCATCATCAACGGGCTTGACTCATCAGTCGCTACTGATTTGGCACGACGCCACCCAGGAATCTTGCAGCGATAAGCACCATTTTCTGTATTCCCAGTGCCAGGATTCGACACTCAGTGCCGGTATGCTATAAGTGTAACACCGGGACTGCCGTGTCCGAATTGACACGGTCCAGGCTCCGGACACTCAGAACTACCCCACGGAGGAGTAACCCATGCTTACCAAGCGTCTCATCAGAGTCATCGCTGTTCTGCTGATTCTGGCGGCAGGTGCAGCGGCATCGCCGCAACTCATCGATTACCAGGGGTTCCTCAAGAACACCGGCGGTAACCCGGTTACGGATACCGTAAGCATTACTTTCACTATCTACACCGCTTCCACGGGCGGGACAAGCAAATGGAGTGAGGCACAGAACAATGTGTCGGTCGTGGGCGGACTCTTCAACGTCACTCTCGGTTCCTCTACTGCGATTCCAGACACTGTTTTCAACCAAAGTGACCGATGGTTGGCAGTGTCAATCGGCGGTTCGGAATTGAGTCCACGCACTCGCATTGCGGCGTCCGCTTATGCGATGCGGGTAAATACTGTTGACCGAGCAAGTGGAGGAGTCGTGGCCGGGGCGCTAACTGCGAGCCAAGGCAACTTTGGAGCGAACAACTCGAATTATGGCACGCAATCTTTCGTTGCCGGCGATCACTGTGAAGCTTCCGGCGAATATAGTAGTGTTGGAGGTGGCAGATACAATAGCGCAACCTCTCCGTACTCAGTTGTTTGTGGTGGGGGTGGCCCCAACTTGGCGGATTCCAACAGAGCCTACGGCGATTACTCGGTTGTCTGTGGCGGCAGAAGGAACATTGCGCGTTCGCACGGCGCCTTTGTGGGGGCTGGCTGGGCGAATATGGCATATTGGATTGGGGATGTTGTTGTTGGTGGTGACAGTAACTGGGCCGACACATGGAACTCGGTGGTTGTCGGGGGACACGCCAACTACTCCTATTTGGGTTCGTCAGTGCTTGGAGGCCGTTACGATTCCGCAAAGGGAGGTTATTCGGTCGTTGTCGGAGGAAGCTGGAACAAGGCATCGGGGGACAATTCAGCGGTCGGAGGTGGGTCGGCATGTCGAGCCACAGCACAATATGCAACGGTTCCTGGCGGCTACGGTAATCAGGCAAATGGTCAGGCGTCATTCGCCATAGGTGACCATGCACAAGCTAATCACAGGTCTTCCTTTGTCTGGTGCGATAGTACGACCGGATCATTCTTCTCTTCGACAGCAGACGACCAATTCAGCGTAAGGTCGTCAGGAGGAGTCAGGTTCTTTACCAACAAAACAGCAACAGCCGGAGTCACGCTCGCCGCCGGCGCCTCTGCGTGGCAGAGCGTTTCTGACAGCACTCTAAAGCAGAACATCCGAGTTGTGGACGGTGCGACAATAATGAGTAATCTGATGCGATTGCCCATCAAGCAGTGGTCGTACAAAGCACAGAGCCCTGATATTGAGCACATCGGCCCGATGGCGCAGGACTTCTATGCCATCTTCAAACTCGGTGATGACGACAAGACAATCTCGACCATCGACCCGGCTGGAATTGCGCTCGCCGCCATTCAGGAGCTGTACCGCGCTCAGCAGAGACTCCAGCAGAAAACTGCCGAGATTGACAATCTGAAGACGGAGTTAGCTGAGCTGAGATCAGCAGTCAACCGGATTCTGGCAGCAAGAGGAAATGGTGTAATCAGGGGTGATCTGGCATTAACACAGACCAGCAAGACAGTGCGTTCGGTCAATGGCCGTTGAGGAGGTTACTATGAATACAATGACCTTCTATGTCGTGGTAATTGCGGCGCTCCTAATGCTGGCGGGAAGTGGACTAGCTCAGACCTACACGCTCACAACGCAGGTCTTGTCCAACGGAGCGACTAATTCGTCCAATGACTCGTGCAGCCTGCAGGGGACACTATACCAGTCGGCAATTTGCTTGACCAAGGCTGGCGGAAATCAGGTGCAGCAAGGATTCTGGCGATACATGCTGACATTCTACCCGTGCTGTATCGGNATTCGCGGNAACGTGAACAANGANGAANTGCAGGTAGTTGACCTNTCAGATCTNTCGTTNTTGCGNAGCTACCTNACGAGCGGNAGCCCCGTACCTGCCTGCTATGACGAAGCGAATGTGAACGCGATTGGCATTATCGATTTGACGGATTTATCGTACTTGACTTCCTATTTGGCTGGCGGATCAGCTCCCCCCTCGTGTCGGTAAGCGCCGATTGACGAAGCCCGCTCCGTACGAACGGGCTTCTCTTTCACTCTACACTCCTTAGCGCATTTTTCAGCTTCAATCCCCCCGGTGACCGGAGAATGACGCGGTCGAGCGCTATCGGGCCTGAATTCATTTCCGTCGCAATGAAGCTGTCGATTGACCGGAATATGCCGTCGGCGTCCAGCCCGACATCCTTGAGCAGTTGCGCCCGGCTGCCGTGCGTCACGAAGCTGTCTGGAATCGCCAGCGGCTTAAACTTGCCGTTATATCCGGACGACAATAGGTACTCCGCAATCGCCTGCCCGAAACCGCCGCGCTGCGCCCCTTCCTCGACCGTCACGATCACCCGGGCGTCGCGTCGAATCTGCTCCAGCTTCATATTGTCGAACGGCTTGACAAAACGGGCATTAACCACCGAGACGTCGATTCCCTTCTGGGCCAGCCGTTCGGCCGCATCGAGCGCATGAGTCACCATCGTCCCGACCGCCAGCAGCACGACCTTCCCCGGTTCCGTCAGCCACTCCCACGTGCCCCATTGAATCGTGTCGATCTCATCGGTCATCGGCGAAGGCACGACATCGCGCGGGTACCGGATGGCAATTATTCCCCGCGTGTGATGCTCCAGCGTGTGATGCAGCATGGCCCGCAATTCATTGCCGTCCTTTGGGGCGGCCAGCGTGAGGTTCGGCACGGTCGAAAGATACGCGATATCAAAAACACCGTGATGCGTGGGGCCGTCGTCCCCCACTAAGCCGGCGCGGTCCATGCAAATCACCACCGGCAGATTCTGTATCGCGAGATCGTGAATGATCTGATCATACGCGCGCTGCAGGAATGTGGAATATATCGCCACGTACGGCCGAATCCCTTCCGCCGCCAGGCCGCCCGCAAAACAGGTGGCGTGAGCTTCGGCGATACCCACATCGAAGAAACGCTCCGGATGCTTTTCCGAAAATTCCACCAGCCCGGTGCCGGAACACATGGCCGCGGTGATCGCCACTACATTTTTGTCTTTCTCAGCCAGCTCCAGCATGCAGTCGCCGAACACCTCGGTGTAACTGGGCAAGTCATTCTTGCGGGATGACGCCATGCCCGTGGTCTTGTCGAACTTGCCGACCCCGTGATACTTGAACGCGTCGTCTTCGGCGGGCGAGTACCCCTTCCCCTTGGTGGTGGCCACGTGCAGCATGGTCGGGCCGTTAATGGTGCTGATATCGCGAAGCGTCCTTACCAGCAGCGGAAGGTCGTGCCCGTCAATCGGCCCGAAATAACGGAACCCGAGTTTCTCGAACAGCATGCCCGGGACGAGAAACCCCTTGATCGAATTCTCGATACCACGAATGGTTTCTCTGATCTTGTCCCGCCGTTTGAACTTGCCGGTCAATTCCCAGATTTCGTTGCGGAGTTTCTGGAATTTCTC
>PQAP01000087.1 GCA_003105265.1 candidate division GN15 bacterium
GCTCATCTGAAAATTCGTAAGAGATACCAGCCGCTGACGATAACAGGTGGCCGCTTTCTTCTCTGCAATACACTGCATTCCCATTCACATTTTCTTCCTTCCGATAGCTGACTTGGCTGCTCATCCATTGAGCACCGATCCGAGATATCCTTACATCCTGCAACAACCTACATCCTGTCTCCTAGGGCCGTGCCCGGGTGGGCACAGGGTACGCTGATCCATAGCCCGGAAGGAAACAACATATGGACCTGTATATCAGTCAGCTGTTCAGTTCGATGTCGACATGGATGCTCTCCGCGCTGGTAGCCGGCGGGTTGTTCTTCGTGATGGTGGGCGTGCGGGAGTTGAACGTCAATCACTCCGACGGGCTGTTATATGTAACGATCGGCGCGTTCTTTTTCGGATCGCACTTTTACCTTCTGAACGGCATGCTGGACCAGAACCAGATTACGGCGGGCTCGTCGGAAAATCTGGTCTTCGTCTGGAATTGGCTGACCTCGGTGTTCGCACCGGCGCTGATCGCGCTCTTTCTGCTTCTGGGCGCCTATCACTTTGTGATCACCCGGGTCAAGGTTGGGTTGACACGAATTTTCTTCGGCTTGTCGCTGCCGGCATTTCTGTACTGGCTCGGGGCGACCTGGTCGATCGATATCAAGGGGATTCTCACGCTGCTCTGGACGCTGATCTGGTTCGATGTCGAACTGGAAGCGGAAACGGCGTAGCCACCAGTGCCCTCACTCTGACATGATCATCACACGACATCTGTACTGCGCGTGATACATCGCTTCATTTGATCCAGCCCTAAAGCGAATCAATTACTCCAGTTTTTGGCTTGCCTCCGACCGGAGCCGGCCATAACTTATCGTTTACTTACACTAATGGAATCACTGCCCGGCAGTACAGCCGGCACAAGGAAGGGAGCGTCTTGTGTCTATGGTGTATCGTTATCGCATTTTCCTTTTGACCATTGTGATCATCGCTATCGCGCCGCTATGCGCGTCCGCGGGTATGAAGGGCTTCGGAAAAGTCAGCCCGGAGGAATGGGGGCTCGGGGCGCCGGCAGAATACCCCGAGGCGAACGCGGTCGTTATTCACGATCTCTGTTCGCTCACTGTCAGACTATCCGGAATTGAGACCGTGCGCTGGGAGCGTATCAAGCTGCTCAGCAAAGCGGGGGCTGAAGAAGTCGGCGATGCCGGCTTTGAGTACTACGAGGGAGACAAGATCAAGGACCTCGAAGCGCAGACGATCACGCCCGACGGCAAAGTGTACAAACTGAGCAACAAGGATTACTTCACCAAGTCGGTCGGGCACTACAAGGTGCGGACATTCGCATTTCCCAATCTCGACAGCGGCTGCATAGTGGAGTTTCAGTACCGGACGCTCCGGGACATACATGAGTTCGATCCGTGGTACTTTCAATCGGAAATCTACACACTGAAATCGACGCTCACCCTGGTGGTCGGCCCCGGCTTCGTGTACAGCTCGTCCTGGACCAATGTGCCGCCAACCGGCCGCACGGCAAAACCGGGCGAGATTGCCAACATGGATAACCCGCGCCTTCCCCTCAAAACCTATACATGGGAAATGAAGAACCTGATGCCGGTCACCGACGAGCCATACATGGCGGCCCGGAGTGATTACTATTCCGGCATTTTCTGCCAGCTGATGAGCTATGAGGATCAGTATCAGAAAGTGATCTTCGTCCGCAATTGGCAGGACCTCGGCAAGGAATTCCAGGAATATGTCGACCGGTATGCCCGCGGCGGCGGCACCGGTGATCTGGCCGCGCAGATAACTGCGGGGATTAGCGACGCTATGGAGAAGGCCCGGGCGATCTATGCGTGGGTGACGAAGGAGATAAAGACAGAGCAAGGCCACGGCCTGTACTTCAATAATGAGAACTTGTCGGAACTCCGCAAAACCGGCGTCGGGCTCGGCCAGGAAAAGAACGTGCTGCTGGTCAAGTTGCTGAACGAGGCGGGCATTCAGGCCTGGCCGGTGTTGATCGGGACGCGCGATTTCCGAAAATTCAATCCGGATATATTCCAGCTTTCGCAATTCAACTATATCATTTCCTTCGTTCAATTCGACTCATCGGTGCTGTATCTGGATGCTTCCTCCCAGTACTGCCCGTACGGCATGCTCACCCCTGATTGTCTGGTCGACGCCGGATTCCTGGTTGACGGAAAGAATTCACAACTGGTGAGGATCCTCCGACCGGAGGTCCGGACCTACCGTCTTGACGTGACCCACATGCAGATAGACAGTAACGGTGCGGTCAGTTGCTCCACGCTGTCCAATCTGAGCGGCTACTTTGCGCCCGAATACGGTTCCAGCGCCGAGGAGTCCGCCGAGAACGATTTTGTGAAGGAATACTATCTGAACAAGCTCGGCGTACCGTTTACGCTGGACACGGCGGACGTCATTCTGGATTCGGCCGGCAAGTGTCTCGTGATGGCCAGGTACACGCTGCCGGATTACACGCGTCTGCTTGACAGCGTCGTGACCATCAGGCCGGTGAGCTTCCGCTACCGCTCTACGCCATTCACGAAGCAGCGCCGATCGGTTCCGGTGGATTTCAATTATCCGTTTACGTACCACAATATCGTCACGATCGCCAGCGACCGTCCGCTGACCTCCGCGGTCATGCCGCCGGACACGACCTTTCAGATCGACGGCGCGACGTACCGGAGAGTCTCACAATTTGCCGACGGGACGGTGACGATCGACAGCCGCCTGATTGTAACCGTGCCGACTTTCTCGCCGCTCGTGTATCCCGGAGTACGGCGGCTTTTTGAGTTCATCGCGCAGTCACAGGGCGAAGCGGCTGCGCTGGTGAGGCAGTGACGCCATGAAACGCTCGGTGGTTGGGTGGTGGCTCACCGTGGCTTGTGTCGCCGGCATTGTTGGCCTGGGCAGCGTGCTCTCTCGCGCTGAAGAGATATCCGCGACCGCAACGATTGACTCCATGGTCTGGGATTGCCGCGTGGACGGCAATCGTGCGGTCACCCGGATTTACGAGAAAGTCATGGTCATGAAGCCCGCGGGAGCCGGGTTTGCCTCAGTCGGCATCTGGTCATCGCCGCTGATATCACTCAATTCCTTCAATGCACGCATGCTGGACGCAAGCGGAAAGGTCGTTTTCAAGTACGGCAAGGGTGACCTGCTCAAGATCTGCGGGTTCGGCGAGGGATTCGAAGTGTACACCGATGAGTGCCTGAATTCGCTGGATTTCGCCTATCCGAAATATCCGTATACGATCGAAACTTCCTGGGAAGAGGAGTTCAAATCGCTCTATCTTCTCGGCAGCGTTGACCTGGATCGTGAAATCCCGGTCCGTACGGCGATGGTGCGATTATCGTTTCCGGTCAACCAGCATATTCGCTATCGCCAGTATCAGTTGCCCGGTGAACCGGAGATATTGGAGAAGGGAGGCGAGCGTGTCGTGACCTGGCGATTTGCCGACCTTCCTCCGGTAAAGGACATTGCGTACACGCCTCCGGAGTCGAAGAACGGGCGCCATATTGCCCTTGCGGCGGAGGAATTCGCTCTCGAGAAATTCAGTTTCGCCGGCCTGACCTGGAAGAATGTGGGGCTTTTTCAGCGCAAGCTGGGCGAGGATCCGGACTCCCTGTCCGGTCCGGCCGCTACCGCTCCGGCCTCGGCAGTTGAAGCCCGGCGAATAGCCGATTCGCTCTATCGTGACGTCATCGACAACACCCGGTATGTCGCCGCCAGCGTCGGAATCGGCGGCTGGCAGCCGCATCGTCTGGCCTACATCAAGCAGCGGCTCTATGGCGACTGCAAGGACCTCACCGCGCTTCTGGTGTCCAAACTGCGCACCAACGGCATCACCGCTTATCCCTGTCTGCTTCTGACCAATGACCAGGGCGCGACCGACACGTCGTTCGTCAATTTTTGGTTCAATCATGTGATTACGATGGCGATGATCGGTAATGATACTGTCTGGTATGACCCCACCTGCACGCACTGTCCGCCGGGGCAGATGAGGTCGGATGATGACGGCGTTGTCGCAGTGGTGGCCACCGATACCGGCGGCGTGCTGGCTCGGGTGCCGCTCTCCGAACCGCAATCGAGCCGAATTGTCAGGCGGATCGAGGTCACCGCCGACAGCGCCGGCCGTCTGTCGCTGAAAGTCCACGCGGCGGCGTCCGGACATTTTGCCACCAGCTTGCGCGGCTCCATCGAGCACAAGGACAAGAAGGAACTCGATCAGTATATGTCGGACTGGCTGATCGGATCTCGGGCGCAACTCAAGGTGACGAACTACAGCTTGGCGAATATCGACGACATTACGAAACCGGTTCAAATCGATTACACCGTGGCGTGCTCGCAACCGATGGACATGATCAACCGGACGCGATACTTCCTCCCGTTCTTCCTTACATCACGGAATGTATACGGCGAAGTGGAGACCGAGAAACGGGAAACAGATATCTGGCTGGGCTTCAAGTGGGAACTGTGCGACACCATAATTGTGCGCGGCTCGCTGTTGAATTCAGCCGGTCAGGTGACGACGCCGCAGGATACGGTGTTCAGCTATCCCTGGGCGCGGGTCGCGGCCAATTACGCGGCTACCGATTCGGTCATCACCGCCGCTCTAACCGTAACGTATACGGCTGATGTGGTCCCTGTTGCGGCACTGGGTGATTTCAAGTCGTTTGTCGGTCGGCGACGATGGCTGGTTGACCAGCCGATCAAGTTCATGCCGAAATGAATTGGAAGAAGCTCACTTGCGGAGAGCCGATTTCACAATCTCGGCGTAGCGCTTAGCGAGCGGCCCGGAACTGTAGGTGTCGGTGGCGTACTGATGTCCCGCATCCGCCAGCCGGATACGCAGGGCTTCGTCGGTCAATAACTGCATCATGGCGTCGGCCAGCGCCGCGCTGTTATCCAACTCCACCAACAATCCTGTCTGGTTGTTCTTGATGATATCGACTATCCCTCCCGAGTTGGTGCCGATCACCGGCGCGCCGCACATCATGGCCTCCGAAAGCGCCAGCCCAAATCCCTCCTGAAACGAGTTGAGCACCACCATTCCCGCGCGATTGTACACCGTCCGGAGTTCCGCCTGCGAAACGGGTGGATGAATCGTGATCCGGTCGTGCAGCTCCAGGCCGCGAATGAGGTGTTCGATCTTCTCCTGCAGCGGACCGGCGCCGTACATGTGCAGATGGGCCTCAGCTTGCCGGTCGGCAATCATGGCGAAGGCGTTGACCAGGAAATCGACCCGCTTCTGATCGGTGAACCGGGTGACCGCCAGAATCATGTTGGGATCGCGCACCAGCGCCGGGTCGCGATAGAAGACCGTCTCGTCGTGCGGCAGCGGCAGAACTTCAACCAGGTCCGCGACTGCCGGTTCGAGTTTGAGTATCTCATCGCGCAAGAAACTCGAGACCATGGTCCACCGATGTAGCGTCCTGACAAAACGCCCGAAAAACCGCCGCGTAATAATCAGATATTTCGACAGCAGACGAATATCGGTACCGTGGGATGAGAGAATCATCGGAAGATTTGTCTTGGCCGCAATCGATTTCATGACGATTCCCGAGGGCACCAGCCAGTTCCCGGCTACGACCTCGATCTGTTCCTTCCGTATGATATCGAAAGCCGCCGCCCGGAAGGAATCGAGAAACCGCTTGAACTTGAAAATGCCGGAGACCGAACTAAGCACGAGCTGGTGCATGGTGCCGCGATAGGCCAGCGTTTCATCGTCGTCCGAATCGGCATAGCGAAAACGGTAGACCTTCACGCCGTCGACCACCTCATACTCGGGTATGCCGGGATCATGCGGCGCCAGCACGACCGGCTCGATACCGCAGTCGATCAGGCGCTTCGCCTGCAGGGCGACAAAGATACCCGCATAGTCCCCGACAAAACGAGGATAGTTGTGGGTAAGTATCAGCAGTTTAATCCGGTCGGCCATGACAACGGCAAGTAACATGGTGATCGCGGCCGGGGAAATATAAATTTCGGCGATCCGGGGGAAAGGGTATATTCGGCCGACTATGTCTCAATCCCGGACCGGACTCGATTTCGCGCTGGACCTCGATTTTGGCGCCATCCTCAAGAATCCCATACTGGATATTGCGGCCCATGTATGGGATGCCGACCGGTACGAGGCCTTCCGCGTCTGCTATCGATCCATGCGCATAATCGACGATATCGTGGACGAGCGCAAGGCGACGGGGGCGCAGATCGACGGAAATGAAGTGACGGAGCTCTCGCGGCAGATGGAGAGCTGGCTTGAATCGATCCGCGATGGGGCGGTAGCCGATGAATTCGCCGCCCAGTTTTCGGCCACGCTGCATCGGTTCGACATCCCGCTCTGGCCGTGGGAGCGACTCTGCCGCGCGATGGTTTACGATCTGACGCACGACGGTTTCGGCACCTTTCTCACGTTTGCGCGCTATGCTGAAGGAGCGGCGATATCACCGGCGGCCATTTTCGTGCACCTGTGCGGAGCGCAAAGTGCCGGCAACGGTTACCAACGTCCGGCCTATGACATCCGCTGGGCGGCACGACCGCTGGCACTATTCTCGTATCTCGTGCATATCATCAGAGATTTCGAGATGGATCAGCGGAACAATTTGCAGTACTACGCGGACTCGGTCCTGAACCAATGCGGTATTGGTCGCCGTGAACTCAAGGAGATAGCACTTGCCGGCGAACCGACACCGGCGTTCCGGGCGCTCATGAAGCGTTACTGCGCGATCGCCGAGTATTATCGTCGTCATGCCCGGGAGCGTGTCGACCGCGTGCTGCCGTATCTTGCCCCGCGCTACCAGTTGAGCTTGGAGTTGATCTACAATCTGTACCTTCAGATTTTCGAGCGTATCGACCCGGAGGGCGGCAGCTTCACGACCCGGGCGCTGAATCCGTCGGTCGAGGAGCTTCACGCGCGGATTGCGCAGACGATCGAACATTTCCGGCCCGTGCCCGCGGCCGGGTAGTTTTTTTCTGGAAGATTTGCCTGCTTCCCATATATGTAGAGTAAGCGCGGTTCGATTTCGCAGTATCGATACCGGTAAACGCGCGTCAGTTATGGGTATAAGGAAGTGAAGGAGGATAGAATGCAGAAGCGTGCTCTCGTCGTGCTGATTCTGGCTCTCGTCTCATCGGCCGTCGCCGCCGACCTGGCGGTAACTGTCTACAACAGCAATCTGGGCGTGATCAGCGAAACCAGACAATTGGACTTCAAGAAGGGAGTCAATACGCTGGCGTTTCGCGACGTGCCGGCGCTCATCGACGCGGCCTCGGTCCGGTTCGATCTGCTGAACAGCGGCCGCAATGTCTCCATTCTGGAACAGAATTACGCCTACGATCTGGTCAATCCGGATCAGATGTACCGCAAGTACATCGACCAGGAAATCGAGCTTATCGACAAGGACGGCAAACTCTACAGCGGCACCCTGCTGGCGTATTCGCAAGGGGCGGTGACGCTTCAGGATAAGGCCGGCAAGGTGCTGATTGTCTTGCTGGCTAATATCAGTCAGGTAACGTTCCCGGCCCTGCCGGATGGCCTGATCACGCGCCCGACACTGTTCTGGCGTTATCAGTCGGATGCAGACGGGAAGCTGGACTCGCGGGTCAGCTACCAGACCGGCGGGATGAACTGGACGGCGGAATATGTCGGCGTGCTCGACAAGACGGAGACCAAACTGGATCTTTCCGGGTGGGCCTCGATCGACAACGAATCGGGCAAACGGTATGAAAACGCCACGCTCCGTCTGGTGGCCGGAGACATCTCGCGCGTGCAGCGTCCGACTGAATTTGAATACGCGCCCAAAGCGGACATGTTGATGCGCGCGGGGGCCGCTCCCGGATTCCAGGAAAAGGCGTTCTTTGAATATCATCTCTATACGCTTCCCCGAACCGCCACGCTGGCGGATAAGGAAATGAAACAGATTTCATTGTTCGAGCCGTCGAGAGCGACCGTGCAAAAGGAATTCGTCTTCGCTCCGGAAGAGAACTCCTCGAAAGTGAAAGTGGCGATCAAGTTCAAAAACTCACAGCAGGCCGGGCTGGGTATGCCGCTGCCGGAGGGGCGAGTCAGGATGTTCAAGGCGGATGATGACGGCTCGCTGATTCTGCTCGGCGAAGATCAGATTGACCATACGCCTAAAGATGAGGAGCTTGATATCAAGGTCGGGTATGCGTTCGACATTTCGGCCGAGGAACGCCTGGCCAACCAACGGCAGATTTCCAGCCGGGTGGAGGAGAGAGACTACGAAGTGGAGATTCGCAATCACAAGTCGGAGCCGGTAACCGTCAAGGTTGACAAGAAGTTGTGGGGATTCTGGGAAGTGGTGAAAGCCGGCTTTGAGTACCGGAAAAAGGATGCTTACACTCTGCAATTCAATGTGCCGGTGGCGGCCAATGATACGGCAATAGCCCGCTACACGGTGCGGTTTACGTCGCAGTGAGACGCGGTTGACAACCCGTGAGGCAGCTATTACATTCGGCCAAGTTTTGAAATGAGAAATGTGTTTGCAGGAGGTTTGACGTTGAAACCCATAATGAAAATCGCGGCCATAGGTCTGCTGGTGGTTCTGGTGATCGGGGCACTATCGTTCGCCCAGGGCCGGAAACTCCCCGAAGGGGCCTATCTTAAGACGGCCAAGATCGAGCTGTCATACGACAATCTCGAGCACTGTCCGCTGGCGATCGCTATGCTCGATTCACTGTTCATGCATTACGGTCCGCACGGCGAGGGAATGTATCTCATGACCCGTATATGGGATATGTATATCGAGAAGACCGGCAAACTGGAGGACAAGCTGACTTACGCCGCAAAGTTTGCGGCCTATAACGACTCGCTCCATATCACGTGCGCCAGCAAGACGGTGAAGAAGAAATACCAGGACAAGTGCGATTCGTATATCCTCATCTCCGATTCGATGAAGGTGAAGCACTATCGCGTGTTCCAGCAGGCGGCCGTAAATTATATGAATCGTCTTGATACGCTGAACCGGGCAGTCGCCGAGGCCACCGACAGTACGGTCAAGGCCGAGAATGAAGCCATGGTCAAGCCGACCGCCGACACCGCGGTGCTCTATGCCACGCTGGCGATGACGATTGATCCCGCCGACACCGATCCGTATCTCGTTCTGGGCAGCGTGTATGAGAAGCAGAAGGATTACCCCAAGTCGACCGAGTGGCTGTCCAAAGGATTACTGCACGCGAAGGACTCCTCGCAGATCCTGATTCAGATGGCGTATAACGAAATCTATGCCAATAATTATGGGGCAGCGATCCCGTTTTTCAAAACCTATCTTGGTCTCAGGCCGGAGGATACCACCAACTGGTTTAACCTGGCGATTTGCTTCACCAACACCAAGCAGTTTGATTCGGCGGTCGCGGTCTATTACAAAATGCTGACGCTGGCGCCGCAGAGCACCGACGCCCTCAGCGGACTGGGAGATTTCTACTTCCAGCTGGCCCGGAACGCCAACGACTCCACCACGGTGGCTCAGCAGGCCGGCGATGACAAGAGAGCAGCTGGCTGGAGCGACAAGCGCAAGGTCAATCTCGATTCCGCGTATATCTATTTGAAGAAGGCGTTCGACCTTGATCCGAAGAATGCCGCCCTCGGCGAGGAGTTCGCGGTGGTGGCGACCACGCTCAGCCGCTGGGATGAAGCCGCCGCGGCGTTCGTCAAGCTGACGGAGCTGGATCCGAATCAGGCGGAGAACTGGATGTCGCTGGGCGACTGCTATATCGGCATGAAGAAGTTCCCGGAAGCGACCGCTGCCTACGAGAAAGTGATTGCCCTACAGCCCAACAATAAGCTGATTCTCGAAAAGCTTCGCGAGCTTTACGCGGAGACCAAGCAGACCGACAAAGTGGCTGAAATAGACAAGAAGCTCAAACAGCTGTAGCTTGAAAGCAGATGCTGGAAAAAGGCAGGCCGGTCGCCTGCCTTTTTCGCTATATATTCACTCGTGATGAGTAATCCCGTTTATGTAAAGGTGGCGGTACCGGGTCCGATGCGGACCTCCTTCACCTATCTGTTTCCTCCGACAGTACCGATCCCGGCGCCGGGACAGCGGCTGCTGGTGCCGTTTGGCTCCAAGCGCTCGGTCGGCTTCTATCTTGGTCGGGCGGAAAAGGAAAATGCGTTTGATGTCAAACCGGTGAGTCAACTCATCGACTACCAGTCGCAATATACGCCGGAGTTGTTTTCCCTCTGCACTTGGATGGCTGACTACTATTTCGCCAATCCGGCCGACTGCCTGCTCGCTGCGCTGCCGGGCGGATTCAGAGGGACACAGCGACCGGTCTATCGTTGGTCGGAGACACCCCCGGGGCTTTTTCGGGAGATCAGGGGAGTGCGCGTCACACCCGGCCAGCCGGTCCCGAAGGCAGCCATCGGGACATTGAGCCGATCCGGCAAGGATGCGCTGCGTCGCCTGATCGCCGAAGGGTGGATTGTTGAGGCCTGGCCGGAATCACAGCAGGAAACAGCGCGGCGTAATGTCGGTTTTCGCCTGGCGCATCCGCATCGTCTGGCCGAAGTGAGCGGCCGATCCAAAAATGCGGAGCCCTTCAGCGGCCTGAGATCGCGCGCCGATCTTCGNCTGCTGGGATGGAGCGANTACCTTATCAGCAAGGCCGCTCGTCTCGGGGTAATCGAGCCCGTGCAGGCGGATGACCTGCCCGCGCTCGATTTCATCAAGGGGCGGCCGGATGTCGCGGGTATCGAACTCANCGCCGAGCAGGGGAGCGTCGTTGCTTCGGTCAGTGAAGCGTTGGACGGCGGATTCAGAGTGTTTCTTCTGCACGGTATCACCGGCTCCGGCAAAACGATCGTGTACTGTCATCTGGCAAGAAAAGTTGTTGCCGGCGGGCGCACCGTGCTGGTGTTGACGCCGGAGATCGCCCTCAGCGGCGCGACCCTCGCGTACTTCAGGGGGTTCTTCGGTGACGCGGTTACCGTGCTTCATTCCGGCATGACCGAGCGGGAACGATTCACCAGCTGGCAGGGGATCAGATCCGGCAAATATCAGATTGTCGTCGGGCCGCGTTCGGCGCTGTTTGCGCCGCTCGCCAAGCTGGGACTGATCATCGTTGATGAAGAGCATGACGGATCGTACAAGCAGGATGACCCCGCACCGCGGTTTCACGGGCGGGATTGCGCCATCATGCGCGGGAAATTGAATAACATTCCGGTTCTCCTGGGTTCGGCGTCGCCGTCGATGGAATCCTACCACCAGGCCGGCACCGGCCGCTATACGCTGCTCAAGCTCACTCAACGGCCCGGTTCGGCGGTGCTGCCCGAAGTTCGGGTGGTCGACATGCGGGATCACGCCGTGCGGGGTGACTTGCCGTTCGTTTCTCTGCCGCTCAAACAGGCGGTCGAAAAACGGATGGTATTGGGCGAACAGATGATCCTGTTTCTCAACCGTCGCGGTTACTCCTCCGCGCTCAAATGTGGCGACTGCGGTCATTTCCCGGAGTGCCCCTCCTGCCGAATCGGCCTCACTTACCATAAGGCCGGACGCAAGCTGGTCTGCCATTACTGCGGTTTCGTGCGGGGCAACTACGATGTGTGCGAGAAATGCGGTGCGCCGTCGCTACTCTATCCGGGAGCCGGGACGCAGCGAGTGGAGGAAGCCGTCCCGAGACTGTTTCCGGGCGCAGCGACTATCCGGCTGGACTCGGATTCGGCGGCCGGTCGACAGAATGCCCATCGCATACTGGACGCGTTTGCCAGACGGGAGTACCAGATTCTGCTCGGAACGCAGATGGTCACCAAGGGGCTGGATATGCCGGAGGTGTCGCTGGTGGGCGTGCTCTCGGCGGATCTCGGTGCGGAGTTGCCTGATTTTCGGGCGGCGGAGAAGACCTTCTCACGGCTGCTGCAGGTGGCCGGACGCTCAGGCCGGGCGGAGAAGAAAGGGGAGGTGCTCATTCAGACGTATTCGCCCGAAAGCCCGCACATTATCGATGCGGCCCGTCAGGACTACGAGGCGTTTTACGCGCGGGAAGTCGAATCCCGACGGGACACCGATTATCCGCCGTTTACGCGCCTGGTTAACATCACGCTGGCCGCCGCCGACGAAGAGAAGCTTGAATCAGCGGCGCAGGATTTCGCTGCGAGATTACGTGAAGAAATCCAGCACGCCGGCATCAAAGCGACCGCGCTGGGTCCGGCGCCGTGCCCGATGTATCATCTCAAGCGCCTGTTCCGTCGGCACATTCTCATAAAGACAAATCAGGTTACACGGCTGACTCACCTGCTTACGGAATGGGAGAGGCGTGAGGGACGCTTCAGGTTGGCCTCGGCTATAAGACTGGTGATCGATGTCGACCCGAACGACATGATGTAGCGTGCCGCCGGATCAGGTTTGCCGAAAAATTCTCACTATGACTGGCTCGACCGCCGTTTCGCGAAATACTTGATGGTCGACAGGCACTCGTAGCCCGCCTTGGTGAAGCAGGCCATCGAAGGAGTGTTCAGTTCCTCGATCAGCCCGGCCATGACAACCGCTCCCTGAGATTCGAGGAACTCTTCGCATTCGCGGATGAGCTGTCCGGCCAGACCCCGACCGCGATAGTCTGGGTGCACGGCCATCCGATTCAGCCAGCCGCGGCGGCCGTCGTAGCTGGCGATAGCCACCCCAACCATCGTCTCCCCGTCGAACAATCCGAAATACCGGCATTGTGGCAGGAGCATTTCTCTGGTCATACTCTCCCGGCTGTCGCGGCCGAGCGGTTTGTGGGGCAGACCTGAAACGGACCACAGACGAAGAATGTCATCGTAGTCGGCAATGCTCAGCCGCCTAGTGCTGATGTTCATATTTCTCCCTGAGTATCGCTTCGAGTTGGGTGAGGGGAAAGCAAGACGCAAACGGCTGCTCGTTCCAGTGCTCGCACCCGGTAAACGCCAGCGGTACACCGCGGACCGGAATGCCGGCATCCATCGCCTTGCGCATGCCGTTGACCAGCATCAACAAGCAGCCGACCCCTACGATGCCGAGACTATCCGATCTCTCCGCATAGTGTTTCATCTGCTCTTCGAGTTTGCGCTTAGAGAAGAACACCTTCGCACCGTACCGTTCGGCCAGCTCCGATACCTGGTTGGCCTGGCAATCGGCTGTACACTGCAGGCAGAGGTCGCCCCATTTCCGGTCGTCTTTTAGGCAGTCGGGGTTGTGCAAGCTCAGGCAATCGGGCAGGATAATCAGGGTGTCCTTCGTGTGATTGAACGCTTCGCGATTGAGTTCGTCATAGAGCTTGTAGGAGATCGCCTCGAGCAGGTAAATCGGTTTCTCGGTGCGGCGGAGCTGATGATCATCCCGTTCACGGCAATCCTGTTTCGCGGCGATGACGAACGACTCGACTTTCGAGAATTCCTCGCCGAATATCTCCCACCCCGAAGACAACATCGCTTGCACGAAAGCCGAGAGTTTCCTGTCGAAATCCTGCCCCAGGCGGTAGGTGGGAGGTTGGTAATCCATATACCCAATATACGCAGGCAACCTCCAATGCTCAATCGGCGTATGAAAGAAAGAAGTTGCCCGGCGCAGTGCGCGGCAGCCATCTTTACCGTATTCAGGTTGAATTAACGCAGAGGAAATGTCTATGCAGCCGAACCCTCCTGTCTTCTACAAGAACCCCGGGCTGGCGGCGGTACTGTCCTTTTTCTGGATGGGCCTTGGCCAGATTTATAACGGCCAACTCGGCAAAGGCATCCTGTTCATGATTGCGTACGCCTTCTCGTGGTTGCTGATGTTCGTGTTGATCGGCTTCATCACCACGCCGATCATGTTCGTCTACGGCATCTGGGACGCGTACACCTCCGCAGAGAAGATCAATCAGATGCTCGCGCAGTCACAGGACAGAACGGGCGCCGGTCCAACGGTTTCATAGAGGGGACTGATTGCCATGCCCGGATCGCGCTGGCGGCGGCGAGCCGCCATAGCTCTTCTGTCACTGGTCTTTCTGCTGGTCCTGCTCTGGATTTACGGAAATCGAAAGACGCATGAATCGGAAGCCGCCTATCCACCGATCGGCCGGTTCGTGAGCGTCGATTCCGTGCGTCTGCACTATGTCCTGCAGGGAAGCGGCCGTCCGGTAGTCATGATCCACGGCAGTGACGGACTCCTGCAGGATTTCACGCTCACGATTTTCGACTCAGTTGCTTCTTTCGCGCAGGCCATAGCGTTCGATCGCCCGGGGCACGGGTACAGCGGACGGCCCGATGACTGGCCGCTGACGCTGGCGCTCAATGCCCGATTGATTTATGACGCTGTCGAGAAACTGGGCATAGTACAGCCAATCATTGTTGGCCATTCGTATGGCGGCGCGGTGGCGCTTCAGTACGCGCTGGAGTATCCAAACGATATCGCAGGGCTCGTCTTGCTCTCTCCGGCGGTTTACGCGGATGCGCTGCCGATCGGCAGGACCGGGGCGACTCTGGTTATGAGTATCCCCAACGCGCCGATCATTGGCCCGATTCTGACTCATTGTCTGATTGCGCCGCTCTTCGGCCTTGGTGTCGAGGCCGGCATCAAGGCATCGTTTGACCCCAACCCGGTGACACCGGCGTACGCGCAGATTATGAAAGCGCTGATGCCGAGGCCATCGCAATTCTCCGCGTGGGCAGACGAAAGCGCCCATTTCCGCAATGATCTGGATTCGCTCGAAGAACACTATGGCGAAATGACCGCGCCGGCAATCATTGTCCTGGGCCAGAGCGATCAGATTGCGCCATTCGATCTGGAGGGAGGCCTGCTCGCGCAGGTACTCGGCGACTGCGAACTGGTGCAGATTCCCAACACCGGGCACATGGTGCATCACGCGGCGCCCGGAGTAGTGGTCGCCAATATACGAAAGATGCTGCACGCGGTCGCCGGGAAGAAGTGATGCGCAAATCCCGTTGTCCCGCCGACCATCGTGTCCTATATTGACTGTATGCACCTCGCCATCGACATCGGCAATACCAACACGGTTGTCGGGGTATTCGACGCCCAGACGCTCCGGGATCACTTCCGCGTGGCTTCGAATCGCTCCATGACTTCGGATGAAGCCGGCTTTTTCATCACCGGACTCCTGGATCGGATGAAGATCGCCAACGAGGAGATCGACCGCGTCACGGTCGCATCGGTAGTACCGTCGCTGACCCCCGTATTCGAGCGGACCGCCAAGAAATGGTTTGGGTGCATCCCGGTGTTCGTCTCCGCCCATGTCAATCTGCCTATCAGAATAACGATCGACCAGCCGGACCAACTCGGCGCCGACCGCATCGCCAACGGCGTGGCGGCCTTTCAGAAATTCGGCGGACCGGTGATCGTGGTGGATTTCGGCACGACCACCAATTTCGACGTCGTCGACCAGTCCGGCAGCTATCTCGGCGGTGTGCTGATTCCCGGGCCGGAGACCTCGATGACGGAATTGGCACGCAAAGCAGCGCGCCTGTTCGAGGTTCGGATCGAACCGCCTGATCGGGTGATTGGCCGCTCGACCGCCGGGGCGCTGAAGTCGGGGCTGTTTTACGGCACGGTGGGTCAGGTGGATTATCTGATCGAGAAGATTGTGGCCGAAGCCGGCTTCACCAACGCCCGGGTGGTCGCTACCGGCGGGCTCGCCGACGGTATCGAAAAATATACGCGCCATATCAAGCTGATCGAGCCGACCCTGACGCTTGACGGTATCCGGCTGATCGGCGAGATGAACTGAGAAGAGCGACTTCTCCAACTTTTCCGCTGGAGGAATCCATGACTATCACCCTCAAGGATATTCTGAAAGACCATGTACGAACGATGCACGGCATCATCAGGAAGGTGATCGATGATATCACCGAGGAGGAATCAATGCGCACGATCGGTTCCAGCCCGAATCACATCAAGTGGCAGACCGGACATCTGGTGTTCGCCGCGATGCTGGCCGGGGGAGCCCTCGGCGCGGAGATGCACCCGCCGGAAGGGTGGGACAAGCTGTTCGGTCGCGGCGCGGAGCCGCCCGATAAACAGAAGCATTTCCCGCCGATGGCGCAACTTCGCGCCCAGTTGTACGACTTTCAGGCGCAAATAGTATCACAGATTGAGAGCGTTGCCGAGGATCGTCTGACTACCCGGCGTCAGATTTCCGGGACATGGGAAGATACGCCGCTCAATGCCGTGCTCTTCCTGTGCGGGCACGACTTCTACCACTGCGGGCAGATTGCGATGATCCGCCACGATCTCGGCCGCGAACGGAGTTTCGGCTGAGCGCAACGATTTAGTCTGCCGGAATCGCGAGGCGGGGCTGTGAACTGACGGTTCACACCGTTGACAAGCTTGTCCTTGTCCGTTACAATTTCCCCGAGAACCTCGATTCTTGCATAAGGGAGAAGGCGTGAAAAAGCTTACCTACATTATGATAACTATCGGGATTGTTTCCCTGCTTGCTTCGTCAGCTATTCGGGCCCAGGCAGAATTCTTGAAGGGGAATGCCTGGGGCATCGGGGCGCTCTACGAGATCAACTCGGAAAAGGGTAATCTCGCACACTCTCTCGGTGCCGGCATATCGATTCTTGGACGCGCGAATGTCGGCGCCACAGCCACTCGTGTTCATGGCGGCGAGGACCCGACACTGGCGTTCTTTGTCGAGGGCTTCCTGCTCAAGCAGGGGAAGAGCGATCGGCTCATGAACTCGGATGGACTTGATGACCGGAGGACGGGAAGTCCGCTTAACTTCGGTATAGGAGTGAGCTTAAGCACATTGGAGGGTAAGTCGTATGCCGGTCTCGGCATGCAATTGTCACGCCGACAGGATTTGAGCCAATTTGTGTTCTTGCAGCCGGCAATTAATTTGGCTTTTGGCGGCATCGGCAACAAGACGACCACCACTGCGGTCGCCGCACGCCTTAACCTTGGTGTCGGGAGTGACAAAGAGCACGTCTGGTGGCTCTTTGGAATAGGCACATCCGCGAACAAAGTGACGCAGGAGGGTTGGAGCGGATACAGTTATGGCGAGTGGCACTACACCATCGACTTCTCCCTCGGGCTTGTGATTCCGTTCAATTCGGCAGCCGATTAGCTCCAGCAACGTTGCCCTCGCGATCGGCCGCTGCCGCCGCAGGCGGGGATGTGCTCTGATGGGAAATGGCGATTCAATCGGCTATCTTACCGATTGCATACCTATTTTAACCTGTTATATTGGTATAACAGAGGTGGGATTATGACATCGATAGATGCGATCATAAACCGCCAGCTCCTCCGTTGGGATCTGGAAAAGAAGCGGACCGAAGAACAGCCGCATCTCCCGGCCGTACCGTCGCCAATAGTCACTATCAGCCGTCAGTCCGGAAGTCGCGGATCGTACTTCGGCTCACGGCTCGCCCTCAAACTCGGCTACCAGCGCCTGCATCGCGAAGTCATCGATGCCATCAGCGAATCCTCCGGCTACTACCGGAAGATCGTCGCGTCGCTCGATGACCATTTCCGGAGCAACCTGTCGCTGATGGTCGAAGCCATGATCACCGGCAAGTCGTTCGACCACAATGATTATCTCAAACACCTGAGCAAGGTGGTGCTGTCATTGGCGGAGCTGGGGGGAGTGGTCCTGATGGGGCGCGGCGGCAATCTGATTCTGGGGCCGGAGCGCGGGTTTCATATCCGGGTGGTCTGCCCGATCGAAACGCGGGTAGAGAACCTGGTGAAGTACAAGGGATACGGGCCAAAGGATGCCCGCGCGATGATCCAGCGCTCGGACGATATCCGCAGGGAGTTCATTGGCAAGGTCTTCAAGGTTGATATTGATGATCCGCATCATTATGACCTGGTGATCAACACGGCGCTGATGGATGTCGAGGATTTGGTCGATGTCACCACCGCCGCGATGAAGGCCAAGACGGCCAAGCTCAGCCACAGAGAGGAGGAGGGGGAGTGAGGCACAAAGAGCGCCCGCTCTTATTTGTAGACACGAATATACTGCTGGACTTCTACCGAGCTGCGTCAGAGAAACAACTTTCTCTACTCCGCCGACTCCATGAAGTCACCGACAGTCTGATCACTACAGATCAGGTTCTGATGGAGTTCTGTAAGAACCGACAGAAGGTGATTGGCGATTATATTGGAACACTTAGGGTACCCGATTCAATACCTCTTCCTGGAGTCCTGTCAGAGCTGAGGACTATGAGGACGCTCAATGCAGATTTGAAGCGCGCACGCCAGAAATTAGGAAGTCTGGAGAATCGGTTACTCAAGATGATAGAGGCTCCTTCCAATCACGATCCAGTATTCCAAGAAGTTCTGCGGCTATTCGGGACCAGTACAAACCTCAGTTTATCGCGCTCAAATCCAGCCAGAAATCGCATTCGCCGCTTGGCACGCAAGCGCTTTACTCTCGGATATCCGCCCAGAAAGGACTCTGATACATCTATGGGAGACGCGATTAATTGGGAATGGATGATCCATTGCGCAACATCTAACAAGAGAGGCCTTGTGATTGTCTCTCGGGACACAGACTACGGTTGCATAAGAAAAGGCGAGACCGTGATCAACGATTGGCTCAGGATTGAATTTCGGGAGAGAGTTTCTAAGAGAAGACGAATTACGCTTACATCGAGTCTTTCGTCAGCCCTTAAACAAATGTCGGTTCAGACAACATCTAAGGAGCGGCAAGCCGAGAGTCAACTAGTAGCCCCGCCATTGACGTTGCCCTCTGCCGCCTTCCTACAAAAGCTCGCCATTGGTTTTCCCACACTTCAGCCGACAGGTACAGAATCAAGCGCCTCACCTAATCCACTCCGTCAGTATATGGAAAGTGCCAATAGCCGCGTCTGGGAGGAATTCATAGCATGGGCAGAAGCTCACAAGAAGAAATAGGTGTATCTCAGGCTCTACCATTTCTATAGTTACCCCTCAGCTTGCTGTGATTTGTGTGACCCGAAAGTGTTGATTTGAGATAGTCCCCCAATGCCCATCCGCCACCACGCCGCAATCCCAAGTCTGGTCATCGCACCGCATATCCCCAAGTTCACTCAGTTCATGAAAGTGAAAGCGGGTGAGATCGTCACGGTCGGCAAAGAAGACGATGAGTACCCCGGCTGGCTCTGGTGCACCGATTCCCGCGGCCTCTCCAACTGGGTGCCGAAGGAGTTTCTGAAGATGGTCGACGCGTCGAAACCGCAGGGGTTGCGACCTACAAATGAATCAATTTCAAATGCTTCTATAGACGCTGCCCCGAGCGCAGTCGAGGGGCGCGCCGAACTTCTCGTCGATTACGACGCCACCGAATTGACCGTGCAGGTCGGCGAATCAGTCACCGTGTACGGTGAACAATCCGGATGGCTCTGGTGCCTGACCGCGAGCGGCAAATGGGGCTGGATTCCCAAAGAGTGCGTGGCGCGATAGAGTAATGCGATGCGCCGCATCGGCGGTTCGAGCGCAGACGAGAACCAAGCGACTAACGTGCCTCGACTGCACTCGGCACAGCGGGTTTAGTGCGCTGCTCGACTGTGTTGTTACTGCTTCACCACCGGCAGATCCCGCTCGATCGGCGTGTCCTCGCGGAATCCGAGCACATAATCGGCCTGCATCAGCGTGTGAATCTCGCGAGTTCCTTCGTAGATTGAGGCCCCCTTGGAATTGCGATAAAACCGTTCTACCGGATACTCATCGGAGAACCCGTACGCTCCAAACACCTGCACCGCATTCGCCGCCGATGCTTCCGCTTCCCGGCACGCCACCCATTTGGCCAACGAGGTCGCCTTGGTGGACCGCTTCCCCTGATT
>PQAP01000088.1 GCA_003105265.1 candidate division GN15 bacterium
GCGGTATTCACACTTCCGGCGCGAATCCTGTCGCCGCGTCGTCCGTAGACCATGATTCGTTACGCTGAGACGATTGAAGGAATCACCCCTGCCCAACTGCAGGGGTTCTTTGTCGGCTGGCCGAATCCGCCGTCCCCCGAAACGCATCTTGCGATCCTGCGCCGGGCCTTCAAAATCATATTGGCAATCGACGACACCTCCGGCCGGGTGGTGGGATTTATCAACGCTGTCAGCGACGGCGTATATTCCGTTTATCTCCCTCTGCTCGAAGTACTGCCGGCTTACCGGGGAAAAGGAATCGGCAAGGAGCTTGTTCGCCGGATGCTGGACGGCTTGCGGGAGTTCTACATGGTCGATCTGCTTTGCGATCCGGAATTGCAGACATTTTATGAGCGGTTCGGCATGTTCTCCCGTGTCGGGATGGCCTGGCGGAATTTCGATCGTCAGTCCGGTGCCCGGCCCTAAAGTTTTTGTTGAACCTTCGGCGCGACGTTGCTGTTATTACCGGCAACACGGGAAAGGAGGTGGTCCAGAGTTGAAACCAGGATTACGTGAGGTGGCTGCTACTTAGCGGCACCCCCGACTGCGTGGATGTTGGGGAAACGCTGAGTAAATCCCAACAGCTGACCGGCCCGGCGCGCTTTCGAGTGCAGCCGGGCTTCTCTTTTCCGCTGATAGGTGCTGTCAAACCAGTGATCATGACGCCAAAAGAAACCCGCCTCCATCGGAAGCGGGTCGCACGATGTTCGGAATCGGCCCGTACGCAGCGGCTGCGTGTGCCGATTCACAATGTCTGAGCGAACAGACTAACTCTTTTTGGGTTTCTTCTTCTCTTTCTTACCCTTGTCCTTTGACTTTCCCATAACAATCTCCTTTGCAAGGGGTTGCTTATCACCACTGCACATTACAACGGTCGCAGCCGGCCAGATGGCAGGACGGTATCCCGCCCGGGACAGACCGCAGACCGGGAGAATATCAATACCCTGTTTCATCAAAACAACTTTTTTTTATATTGTAGGATAGGCAACGACCGATCGGGACGGTACGACCTGCCCAATCTGGACCTGCACGCATCAAACAATTTCAGGTCTTGACCGTCCTATTAATGAGAGCGGTCAAGAGTTCGCACGCATGATNTNTNGNCCATTGTACTNTNNANGGAGATTCGGATGNTAGNGCGATNCGGCGGTNNGGNNNNCGNGNNNGCNGTNCTNCTCCTGGCTGCATCGGTCGNACTCGCCCGCGACGACTGGCCAGATTCTGCCTTTGTGCCGACCGGATTTCCTGTTCCCGGTAGCAGTTTGATGACTTTGGATTCGGCCGCCGTGATTCCCTGGCCGACACTCTATGGCGTCCACCAGACAGCCGCCGTCAATACGGCTTTCGATTGCTTCGGAACGATCGGCTTGCGCTGGAATGCGAAAATTCCGCTCTTTCCGTCATGGCCGAACGCCAGCTTCGAATCCCCGCCGGGCAGCGGGCACAACTACCTGTTTGCTGGCACTATCTGGGTGGGCGGCATAGTCGGAAGCGATACGCTTGTTACCACGGGCTTTGCCACGTTTGCCTATGGACAGCAATTGTACCCCACCGGCTTCTCTGCGACTCGAGGAGTGGGGACGGTAACGCCGTTTGTCTATCCGACCGCGATGTCGATGCGGGCCGAATTCGATGATACCATCCACAGCGGCATCAACTATCCGCCCGATCGCTTCGGGCATCCCTGTAAACCGCTGAATATAGCGCTGGTGAATCGCTCCCACAGTTTCGAGGGTGACGGGGCCGAAGAGTGCATCATCTATGATGTGCTCGTGACCAATATCGGAACGCAGACGATACGGCAGGGATATTTCGGCATCTATCTGGACCCGGACGCCTACAGTACGCACGGCGATCGGTATGGAAACGCCGACGATCTGACCGGCTCCATCAGGAGCAAAGGGATTGCATACCTGGTCGACAACGACGGAGATCCATTGGGCGGAGTATACACTGCGGTCCGCAGTCCTCTCAAGGCGCTGGCGATGAAGTATCTCAATACGTCCTTTGTTCCCCGGGATACCAACTTTAACTGGTGGGTACCAAGTGCCAGTCCCGAGAGTGATTTCGCACCCCGGCAGAAGGCGTATCCGAGAGATTTCGGTATTTTCGGCAACGGCACGCCCTACAAAGACGGCGATGAGTATTACGTCCTGAGCACGCCGGAATGGGATTACGATCAGGTGATGACCTCGGCCATCCAGCCGGACGATCCCCAGTGGGAATACCCGAACCCGCTGACCACCGGTTTGATTCACCGCGGCGCCGACAGCCGGTTCGTGATGTCGATCGGCCCGTTCGACTTGTTGCCGGACTCCGTCGTGCGCGTTCAGTTTGCCGTCTTCACGGCCGATTCCATTCATACCGATCCCTACATACTCGATTTTGTGGATTTTGCGCCGGAACTCTATCCGCTGACGCTCAATCTCCCGAATGTGATCAAGAACGCGGCGATCGCGGACTCGCTTGGCGATCTGATGCTTGACCCGGCTCTCCCCCCGACCGGGCTTCATGCGGACATGCTCTCGGATTCCGCGCTGACTATGGGGTGGGATGCCTGGGTGTGGCCCAATATCGACTCCTGCGACATCTTCCTTTCATTGATACCCGACTCGGCTTTTCGCCACGGCCGCACGCTTCCTGTCTGGTATCAACCGGCTCTGTTTCAGCAGGTCAGACAACTGGCTGGCTCTGCGTCAAGTGCGGCTCTGTCCGCATTGATACCCGGTCGCGCTTACGCCTGCAACATGGCCTGGCAGGCCGGCAATCAGACCGGGGCGGTCAGCGCCCCCCTGCTCTTCCGGACACCCGACCGGCGATATGACATCCAGGTCGGTGACAGCGTCCTTTTTGTAACCGAGGGTGACAGCCCGACGCTCAACTGGACCGTCTCCGGCGCGGTCGATCACTTCAACATTTACCGCTTCGCCGATTCGACTGCCGCCAAGAACAGGTACCTGCCGTTTTACAGCCGGTTGCGGCTGGCTTACGGTCCGGTCGATTCGGTGACGGTCGGGGACTCATCCTACTTCTATTATGCCCTGCCGGTCTACGCGCATGTCCCGGGTCATACTTCTATGTTTGATGATGCGGCGTGGGTCGACGGCAATAGTTACGCGGTGACGGCAGTGGACTCGTCCGGCACAGAGTTCCCGTTCTCGAACGTGGTGACGGTCTATCGGATCCCGGCCCGTGCGAAGGACATCTGCGTAATGACGAATTCGGGTGGCAAGGCAAACTTTGTGCTCGCCTCCACGCTCAAAACGTTCTACTCATCGCTGCTGACCGGATATCGGTACGACATCTTCAGCTATGGTGATTCCGCCTCCGCCGGGTGCGGCATTTTTCCTGCTGAATGCATTGACTGGCGCACACTGGCTGCGTACCGGACATTGATTATCGATGACGGCCTCAAGGACGCGCTGTTTACGAGCCAGTATGAGGACGCCACCGGTGGATTTCGCAAGTATCTCGAAAGCGGCGGCACCATTGTCTACTGCGGCTCCTTCAGCAATGTCGGCGGGTATCGCTTTGATCCGCTCAGCAGCCCCGGATGGCACGATCTGCCGGAGGCCATGGCGCACGACAATTTCGGAGTGGACTCCGTCTTCTTTGTGGGCCTCGCCTACTATCATTACCATTCCACCGAACCGTATGTCGATTCCCTCTTCGGTTTTGCGCGCGCGGAATCGGTGACAGGCGGGGCGCCGGACCTTCAATTCGACTTGTCGCGGGACCCGTTCATTGTCGATCTGGCGTCATATTGGCCGCAGGGCTCGCCGCCCAGCGTGTCGACCTTCAGAGCAAACGGTCGCGGCACAGTCACGCACTTGTTCAGGTCCGCTTCGCCGGCGAAATCGGTCAACGAGGGTCAACCGACCGGGGTCTTCACCAGACTGACCAAAGGACAGACTTTCCTCTTCGGTTTCCATCTCTGGTATATGGAACCGACGAGTGCCCGGCAGTTGATCGACTGGATCATGGGACAGGTACCGACCAATGCTCCGGAGGAACCTCAGGCATCGCTCCCAAAAGCGATTTCGCTCGCTCAAAACTATCCGAATCCGTTCAATCCGACTACGACCATCGAGTACAGTGTCCCGTCCAAATCGAACGTCCGGCTGGAGATATTCAATATCCTTGGCCAGCAGATCCGAACGCTTGTCGATGAGCCAAAGGCCGCCGGTGAATTCAGGATTGTCTGGAACGGGCGGGATGAACGCGGTCGACCGGTCAGCACCGGCATATATCTTTACCGGCTTCGCGTCGGAGAAGCTGTACTCTGTAAGAAGATGCTGCTCCTGAAATAGGTGGGGCAATCGGCAACCGTCGATGGGAACGGTTGCCGATCAAATCAGAAAATCAATTCATCGGCCAGCGGACACAGGGCGTACCAGAACGTCACCCTGCGCGCATCATCCTTACCGGCCAGTCCCTTTACCTGAATCAACGCCGCGTATTTCTCGGCGGTCGTCATCAGCACCCAGTTGCCGGGTGTGATCGCCACCTTGTCGGCTCCACTGCCGATAGTGACCTTGCCGGAAGCGAGTTGCTGCCGGATATCATTGAACTGCCCGCCGGTACTGATCAAGCTGAAACGGCTCTTCCGCATGTAGCCGTCAAGACGATCGGGTGAGGCCAGGTAATCGACGCCGTCCTTCGTATAGAAGTAGAGATCATTGTTCGCCGCATCGGCTCTTACCTGACGTTCGGCCACGAGCGAGTAGCCGTCATTGTCGGATTTGTACCGCACCGTCAGCGTAAACTCCTCGCGCGGTCCGCACACCGCCACGACTTCATTCGACGGCGCGCTCATGGTTTGGTCCGGGAATACTATCCTGACCGACACATAGTACTTCACGCCGTTGTCGAGACCGCCGGCATCGTACTCGATGACACCGTCATCGGGATTGGTGTCTCCGGGGTACACGGTTGTGTTATGGGGTGCAACCGGCACTGCGCCGGCTTCCTCGTATTTGGCTACCAGCGGTTCTCTGGAGATGAAGACATTGTAGCCGCTAATCACGCCTGTCCCCTGCTGTTTCCAGCGTACCGTCATCTTGCCGTCGCCGGATTCAACTTGAAGGTCAACCGGCAAGACGGCGGGATGAATTATAGCCGGTTGTGTTCCTTCCGGCTTCACCGCCGGCTTCTGCGGGGCACAGCCAACTACACAAGCGATCGCCACCAGAGCAGCGGCGCCGCAACGCACGACAGGGTTGAAGTACGCGTACGCCCGGCTCATCGAATCACCGGAGCGTCAGGCGGGTTGAATTCATACATGTTATTCAGGTTCTCCTTATTTTCCGGGCTCTGCCGAATCGCTTTCGCCAAATAATCCTGAGCGACCTTTTCATACGATACAGCGCTCTCCTTCTTCGCGAGCCAGTGAAAATAGGATGCCGCCATATAGAGCGCAACAAAATCAGTCGGGTATGTAGAGACCAGTTTCTCAATCACCTGACGTGCGTGCCTCGCCGGGTCGGATTGGAATGCCAGTTCGAAACTTTGCATCAGCGCCTGCTTGCAGTCGGGATGACGATTGAGAAAACGGTCCAGATACAGGCGGGCTGAGTCGCTTTGCTGTGCCGATCGAAACTCGACAGCCCGCTCAAAATCGGTGGGTGGCAAAGCTGCCGCAGTCGCATTGCCGAAAAGCGATGCAATGCGCACGACAAACACCGGCGAATCGCGCAACCAGTAGCGCGCGATGATCGGTACCTGTTTCAACGACGGAGCGGCGGCGCAATAGCCGTCCCAGGTCGACCCGCTGACAGCCACATGCGTGACCGGATACCGGCGGAAGGTTTCAGCGGTTGCGTCCATATCGGAGGTAAGGAAATACGGGAAACTCCGCAGCGTGCTCGATACGGCCAGCGCCGGTCCGTACTGCCCGCTTACCACCGCCTGCGGCGGGACAATGGTTGCCAGATCGGCGGCCGCTTCATCGATAGTGTAGGACTTCGAGCGATACCACCTGTAATACGACAATCCGTCGACTGCGATTGTCGCTGCCAGTGCAGTTACTATTACAGCTGAACCGAATCGTGCCGGCAACGCGACCGTGCGTTTCCTTAGTGCAATCAGCAGCACCAGCGCGAAAACGGCCGCCGCGGGGGCGCTATACCATATCGTACGGTAGTAGTCCGGGAACCGGACGTCGGCATTGAATGGATGAACAAACAGATAATGTATCAGGTACCACAGTAATAGAACCAGGGCCGCCATTCGCCACCAGCTCAATTTGCGGATGCCGCCAACCTTGATTGTCTGCCAGCGGTCAAGTATCTGTCCCGCGAGAATGGCCATCGGGATGATGAGAATGAACTGATAGCGCAGCGGCAGATAATTGAACGGCGACATGAGCGCAATCGAGCCGATCAGCCACGGCACCATAAACAGCTCGGTTCGATTCAGTGCGCCCTTTCCCTTCGGTTGGAGCAGCAACACAACCAGCATCAGACCGGCCAGAACACTTGCGACCGGGGCGTAACCGTGCAGCCCTTTGCGTCCGAAGGCAATCAAGCTCTCAAAGAACGCCGGAACCGACGTGAACCCATGCGGGGCGCCGTGTTCCCCCGCGCCGTGTTCCCAGAGAAAGGAAAAGAAGCTCTGGTCGCGATACAATGTGAGCTGAACCACTGCGACCAATACGATCGCCGGGACTACCACCAGCAGGATATTTCTCAACCGTTCTCGGCGGCTGCCGGCCAGAATTGCGGCAACCGGGCCAAATATCAGCAGGAACCCAAAACTCTTGCCGAACATTCCTGCGGCGGCAATCAGCAAACCGACCAGCAGTTTGCCCCAGGCCCGATCGAACCGGAACATGTAGACCGCAAAAACCAGGGAGGCGATAAGCATCAGGCCGTTTTCCGAAAACGGCAGCCGACCGTACACCCACATCAGAAAATTGAGACAGAGAAACACGGCACAGAACACCGTCGCTCGGCGACCCGTCCCTCTTGCTAGAACGATGAGGAAGACAGTGAGCGCGCCAAATCCAAGCAGCACGCCGACCAGCCCGGAGGTAATGCGACTCACTCCGAACAGCGAAAAGACGAGATACGCCGTCCCCGAGACAATCGAGTACTTGAATGCTGCCCACGTGTGGTAATCGAACAGGTCCGCTTGACCGAACAACACCAGGTTGCGGGCGTGAAACGTGAGATAGGCGCCGTCGGTCGTCACATCCTGGCTGCTGTCTGCGAAGTACGCGGGCGGATCGGCCCGCAGATCATACAGGCGGGCGCCCAGCGCTATCAATAGCAGCGCCGCGATAATCACGGCGTACCGGCTCTTATCAGGGACGCGTATCGGCAGGGGTCATTCCCTTCACTGCGCTAAAATATTCTTTGCTCCGGCTGGGCATTCTTACAGGCGTCACGGATCGCCCTCTCATTTCTGGGACTGTAACGCAAGGCGGCATTCATATGCTCCTGGGCCAGTCGCTGATATGTTGGAAGTCCCGTTCGCTCATAAAGCGCGCGGTAAAACACCGATCCCGTCACCTGAACCGTCATATCCGTCGGCCAGGCAGACACCAGCGAATCGAGAATAGCCCGACTGGACATCAGGTCTTCCGGATTGACCGTCATATGATAATCCTCGAGCATCGCGCTTTGACTGGTTGGATTGGCCCGTCGGAACCGTTTCAGGTAGCTGTAGCAACTGTCTCCCTTGCCGGCGTCGCACAGGTCCATCGCCGTCTCGTACCCGGACTCGGCATAGCGAATGGCGTCGGGATTGCCGAACAGACTGTTGATTCGGGCCACGTACACAACCTTGTCGCGGAGCCAGTACCGCGCTACTATCGGACAGGCCATGAGCTCATCGTCCCCTTTCGCGAACCGATCCCAGTCGGTCTGGCTGACCGCCAGATGAGTAATCGGGTAGCGTGAAAGGAGCGGTACGAATGATCTCTGGTCGGGACTCACGAAAAGTGGAAAGCTCCTCAGCCGGCTTTCAGACGCCAGCGCCGGACCATATTGGCCCGCAAGGACAGCCGAGGGACCGAGTATCTTCGACATGTCTGTTGCGGCCTCATAAATAGCGTACGTTCGCGTGGCATACCAGTCGTAAAACTGCCGGAAGTTCACCGTCAGTGTCGCAATCACGGCCAGCGCCGTTACTGAGCGTTGAGCGATTAGCGGAATTCTCAGGTCGCCACGTTTCAGCACCCACCATTCGAGAGCCAGCAGGACAAGGCCGAGTGGCAAAGCAAGCCAGCTCCAGTGCAGGACGCCGTAGTCTGATTTCAAGGTAATTACCGGATAGACGGCGACATAATACATAAACACCCAGTTCAGCAGAATCAGGCCGACCCACCGCCACCAGGCGAGTCTTCCGGCGAGACCGGGTATCGACTCACTCAGCCGGTCAAGACCAAGACCTGCCAAAACGCATATCGGAACCAGCAGAATGAACAGATACCGCACCGGAAGATAATTGAACGGCGATATTAGAATAAGCCAGATCGCGAGCCAGCCGGCCATGAACGGAACCACTTTGCGCTGCGGGCTATGCACTTCGTGCGGAGATAGCAGCGTCCGAGTCAGAATGAGCCAGGCAAGAATTCCCGGTACCGGCGCAAACGTAAAGAGGCCATTGTTGGCAAACGTAATTAGCTTTTCAAAATAGTTCACCGGTGAAAGCAATCCGTAAGGATAGCCGTGATCGCCCGTCGCGTGCTGCCAGATGAATGACAACAAGCTGGCTTTGCCCGACACCAGCACTGCGTACAGATAAAGCCCGACAACAATAGGGGCGAAGATCGCCAGTAGAGTCCGCCAGTCTCGGGACTCACGATCAACCGCGATATACATTAGCGGACCGGCCAGTATCAAGAAGCCGAAGCTCTTGCCGAACAGCCCGCAGCTTGCCACCAGAATACCGATAAGGACTTTCCCCCACGCTCGCTCAAACCAGAATGTGAACACGAAGAATATGGCCGACGCAAAGAACAGGACGGCATTCTCCGCGAACGGCAGTCGGCCAAACAGCCAGAGGAGGTAGTCCGCAGCCAGAAAGAAGGCGATAAACACGAGCGATCTCGGCGTGCAGTGTCGCGAAAGAGCGATCACAAACAAGAGCAGCGCGGCCACACTGAGAATCACGCCGGTAAGGTTCATTGTAAACAGCGAGCTTCCGGCCAGTCTGAATATCACGTAGCTCAGGCCGGAGATTAGAGAAATCTTGAACTCCTCCCAATGCTGATATCCGAACGGATCCCACTCGCCGGTCAGCGCCGTGCTCCGCGCATGGAGCGTCAGGTATGCGCCGTCGGTGGTGAGGTCCTGGCTTCCACCCGAGAAATAGGCCGGGGGATCGGCGCGAAGATCATAGAGCCGGGCGGCCGCGGCGAAAGCCACCAGCGTAAAGATCAACACGGCATGCAGGCGAAATCGTTTCACGATCGCGTCTCAGGAAACCCCTTGGCGTCGGGTTGCGCCAGGCGACCGATCGGCCACCGCAACCACCGCGCGCCTCAATTCTTAACCGGAGCCGAACTATTGGCCTGCGCGAAAGCCAGCCAGTCCGTCTGCATCGAATCGATCGAAGTCTGCAGCAATTTTGGCGCAAACTCGAGAAACGGTTCGGGCGACTCGTACAGCGTCTTCATGGTTGCGGGTCCATAGCGGGCGATCACATAGCCGCAGAAAGACGCCGCTTCGGCCGACTGATAGCGCTCGATATCGCTGTTAATGGCGCCGTCAACCGCCAGTTTGGCCAGCGGAATAAACAGCGTGTCGCCGGCATATTCCATGGTGGTCTTGTGATAGTTCTCTCCGGCGTGATCAAAGAGCGCGACCAGCCCGTGCCAGAGAAACTTGTTGGTCGGCTCAACATGCGACCACTTCAGCAGCAGGAACTGCGTGAGAGAGACGCCCCGCGAATAGGCCGGCCAGTAATAGATGGCCTCGCTGTCGGCGTAAGGACGGGCGTGATTGGTCATCTCCAGTCCCTGGTTTGGCCCCGTAAAGTAGAAGACGGTTATCGTGTCCGGAATCGAATCCATGGCCAGAATCCGGCCAATCATGGTAGTCGCTCGGTCATACCCCTTGGCGACTTCCTCGAAGCTCTTTTCATGCAGATGCCCGGGCGGGTAGAAGAGCCGGATCCGTCCGTAGTCATATGTCTTCCAGTCCTTGAACCGGCGATCATGCATCAAGCTTGGCCGGTTGTCATACTTGGCACAGGACGCTGCGATCGCGGCGACAAGGATGCCGGCACATAAGCACGCGACCACTTGGCCTACTGCGCCAATTCTGCTTGATCTCTTCTCACGATGATGGCGTCTAAAATCCATACTCTTCCGTCAACATAAGCCACTAAACCATAACAGTATAAACAGTAGCGATCACTCCTGTCAACCGCTCCTCACTCGTTATTTTTTTCACAATTCGGCTTGACTTGGGGGAGGATATTGGCGATATTTTGAATAGAGACAATTAAGACGGACGTTGTGGTCTTTCCCCCTTATATTAACTGTTTGGGGTCATTGAACTTGAGGCCACTGACCGTGAAAAGGATGAGTGCTTCTGCCTTGCCATCACCGGGTCTAACATTCGAGCACGCTCTTATCATAATCGTCGGGGGGTTCGGCAGCGGGAAATCGGAGATTTCTGTCAATCTTGCCCGGCAACTGGCAGCTGAGGGATCAAGACCCGTCAAGCTGGCCGATCTTGATATCGTCAACCCATACTTCCGATCCCGCGAAGCCGCCCAGAAGCTAAACGCGTTTGGCGTGCAGACGCTGGTGCCTCCGGGCACCCANGTTTATGCGGACCTTCCGGTCATCATTCCAGACATCAAGCGGGAGATTGAGCGGCGCAGTGATTGGCTGGTGCTCGATGTCGGCGGCGATGATGTCGGCGCCCGCGTGCTCAGCTCCGTCAANGAATCGATACTTCCNAATTCTTACGACATGCTTTTTGTGGTCAACGAACGGCGTCCGTTCACGGCGGACGCAGACGGCGCGATGAGGGTCATGGAGGAAATCGAGGCGGCTTCTCGTCTGAAGTTTACCGGATTAATCGCCAATACCCATTTGATGACCGAAACCACGGCGGAAATAGTCCTTGCGGGACTTGCGATGGCGCGACAACTTTCCGCGAAAACCGGCCTGCCGATTTCGTTCGCGAGCGTGGAAAAGTCCGTTCTGACCGGCATGAGCCGCGAGCAATTCGGCCTGCCGATTCTGGAGCTTGACCGCGCGCTGGTCAAGCCGTGGGAACATGTCGGCAACACCTGGACCGACAGGAAGCTGAGGATACACTGATGCCCGGCGTAGTCATAGACAAGAATCACTGCAAAGGTTGCGAGCTGTGCGTGAAGGCCTGCCCGCAGAAAATACTTTCGATGTCTCGGGAGATCACGCTGCGCGGCTATTTTTACGCGCAGATGCACGATCCCTCGCGCTGTATCGGCTGCCGCATCTGCGCCATCACCTGCCCCGATGCCGCTATCAGCGTTCACCATCATGGGCAGATGTACGTGTTGTTTGAATATTAGGACGAACGATATATGGCCAAGATTCTGATGAAAGGGAACGAAGCGATAGCGGAGGCGGCGCTGCGTGCCGGCGCCACCAATTACTTCTGCTATCCGATTACGCCGCAGACGGAGGTCGCGGAGTATCTGGCCAAACGGATGCCCGATTACGGCGGCGTCTTTCTGCAGGCCGAAAGCGAGGTCGCGGTCGGCAATATGCTGTTTGGCGCGGCTTCAACCGGCAAGCGCGTCTTCACTTCTTCCTCCAGCCCGGGAATCAGCTTGATGCAGGAGGCCCTCTCCTACATGGCGGGCGCCCATCTCCCCTGCGTAATTATCAACATTATGCGCGGCGGGCCCGGCCTCGGCGGCATTCTACCGGCGCAGTCGGATTACTTTCAGGCCACCAAAGGCGGCGGCCACGGTGATTACCGAATCCTGGTGCTGGCGCCGTCCAATTTGCAGGAAGCGGTCGATCTGACCATGCTCGCCTTCCACCTCGCCGACAAATATCGCAACCCCGCCATGATTATCGGTGACGGCATGATCGGCCAGATGATGGAACCGGTGGAGTTTCCGGAGAAGTATGTCGAGGAGGAACTCCCGGTCAAGACGTGGGCGGCGACCGGCGCTTCCGGACGAAAGCCGTTGATCATAAAATCACTCTTCCTGGACCCGAACGCTCTCGAGCATAACAACATCCTGCTCAAAGAGAAGTACGATCAAATGGCAAAGGAGGAGGTGCGGTTCGAGCTGTATAAGACCGGCCCGAAGAATCGCATCCTTCTCGTTTCATACGGCACCATGGCCCGTATTTGCCAGACGGCGATCGATGCGCTGGAAGCGGAAGGGATTTCAGTGGGCCTTTTCCGGCCGATCAGCGTCTACCCGTTCCCTCATTCCCAACTGCGCGAAGAGATTTCACGGCCCAATGTCGAGTCGGTGCTGACGATCGAGATGAGCATGGGCCAGATGCTCGAGGATGTCGAGCGGGCGGTGGCGGAGCGGAAGCCGTTGGCTTTCTTCGGACGTACGGGCGGGATTGTGCCGTCGCCCGAGGAAGTGATTGAACAGATTCGCAAACTGCTCGACGCCCAACCGGCGCCCCGGAAAGCGAAGAAGGCGTAGGCGGAGTATGCAGGATATCAATACGACATTCGCGCGACCGGAAGGCCTGACCGATGTGGTCACGCATTACTGCCCCGGCTGTACGCACGGCGTGATTCACCGGCTGGTGGCCGAAGTGCTGGTGGAACTGGGATTGCGGGAACGAACGGTGGGCGTAGCGCCGGTCGGATGCTCGGTGCTGGCGTACAACTATTTCAATACAGATTTCCTTGAATCGCCGCACGGTCGCGCCCCTGCATTGGCTACGGGCTTCAAGCGGCTGCGCCCCGACATGATCGTGTTCACCTATCAGGGAGACGGCGATCTCGCCTCGATCGGTATGGCCGAAATCGTTCATGCCGCCAACCGCGGCGAGAAATTCACGACCATATTCGTGAACAACGCCATTTACGGCATGACCGGCGGCCAAATGGCCCCCACCACCCTGCCGGGCCAGGTTACGGCCACCTGTCCGTTTGGTCGCGATACCGCTCTGACCGGGATGCCGATCCGAATGGTGGAGCTGCTCTCATCGCTCGCTACACCGGCATATCTGGAGCGCGTGGCGGTGCATTCGCCGGCTCACATAGTCAGAGCCAAGAAGGCCATCAAGACGGCGTTCACTTGCCAGAAGGAAGAGCGGTGCTTTTCGCTCATAGAAGTACTGTCAACCTGCCCGACTAACTGGGGCATCACACCGGGTGAGGCCACTCAGTGGCTCGATGCCAATCTCAAGGCGTTCTTCCCACTCGGAGTCTACAAACGACCGGAGGGGATGCAGTGAACCAGTTCGAAGTGACGATGGCCGGGTTCGGCGGCCAGGGAATCATGCTTGCCGGACAGCTTCTTTCCTATACCGGCCTCAAGGACGGCAAGAATGTCGTCTGGATTCCGTCGTATGGCCCGGAGATGCGTGGCGGCACGGCTTACTGTACGGTCGTGATTTCGGACATCCGAATCGGATCGCCGATTATCAATACCCCTACTTGCGCGTGCGTTTTCAACCGGCCTTCGTTCGACAAGTTTGCCCCTCGCGTGAAGCCGGGTGGGCTCTTGATCGTCAATTCATCGCTCATCAACGTTTCCACCGACCGCAAAGACCTGACCGAAATTCAGGTGCCGGCTACGCAGATAGCGATCGATGCCGGCAATGGCCGGGCCACCAATATCGTGGTGCTCGGCGCGTTTGTCGGGGCGACTGGTGTTGTCAAATACGACACGCTGATCTCGGTGGTGGAAGAAAAACTTGGAAAGAAGAAAGAGTTGTTTGAGATTAATCGCCGCGTGCTGGATATGGGCTACAAGATTGGCCGCGAGAGGGCTGCGCAGAGGAGTCACGCGTGAAACACGACTTTTCTCATCTGCCCGACATCTTCGCGCGGCACCAGCAGCGACCCGAAGCCCTTATCATGATTCTGCAGGATATCCAGAAGGAATACCGATATCTCCCGTGCGAAGCCCTGCAGGAGACCGCTAAAGCGCTCAATGTCCCGCTCTCCAAGGTGTTCTCGGTGGCGACCTTTTACAACGCCTTTAGTCTCAACCCCAAAGGGAAGAATGTCGTGCGGATCTGTGTCGGCACCGCCTGTCATATTCGCGGCGCAGCGCTGATTCGCGATCAGATCGAAAATGCCCTCAGTATCAAGGCCGGTCAGACCACGCCGGATATGGAATTCTCCATTGAGGTCGTCGCCTGCGTTGGCGCCTGCGCTATGGCCCCGGTCGTGATTGTCAATGAACAGTATCACGGCTCCGTCAAGCCGAGCAACGCCAAGCGGCTGGTGAAAGGAGGCAAGTGATCATGGCTATCACCTCCTCCAAACAGCTCATGGAAATGCACAAGGAGTGCAAGACCAATTTCGAGAAATACCCTAAGAAGGTCATCGTTTGCTGCGGCACTGGTTGTATCGCCAACGGCGCACGAAAAATTGTCGAGGCGTTTCAGGCCGCATTGGCCGAACGCAAAATCAAGGATTTCACGATTGAAGCGGTAAAAGAGACCGGCTGCCACGGCTTCTGCGAGCAGGGGCCGTTGGTAGTTATCGAACCGCACGGCACTTTCTATACCCACGTGAAACCGAAGGATGTTGCGTCGATCGTCGACAAATCCATCGCAGGGACTGAAGTCATTGAACCGCTCCTGTATACCAACCCCGTGACGGGCGACAAAGTCGAGCGGTATCAGGACGTCAGCTTCTTTACCCACCAGCACCGGATTGCGCTTCGCAATCTCGGCAAGATCGCCGCTCACGACATAAGAGATTACATTGCGGTCGGCGGCTATCAGGGGCTGGCTAAAGTGCTCACGTCGATGACTCCTGACCGGATAATCGACTTGATTGCCGAGTCCGGGCTGCGCGGCCGCGGCGGCGGCGGCTTCCCCGCCGGGAAGAAGTGGCGCACGTGCCGTAATGTCGAATCCGATGTTCGCTATGTCATCTGCAATGGCGACGAGGGCGACCCGGGCGCGTTCATGGATCGGAGTATCATGGAGGGCGACCCGCACTCGGTGCTCGAAGGAATGATGATTGCCGCGTTCGCGGTGGGCGCGAAGAATGGCTACATTTACGTTCGCGAAGAGTATCCGCTCGCGGTCATTCACTTACAGAAAGCGATTGAAGACTGCGAGAAGCACGGTCTGCTCGGTGACAATATACTGGGCACCGATTTTTCATTCCGGATTCGAATCAATCGCGGCGCCGGAGCGTTTGTCTGCGGCGAATCCTCCGCGCTGATGCGCTCGGTGGCTGGCGAAGTCGGCGAACCGCGTGCCAAATACATCCACTCCGTGGTCAAAGGGCTGTACGATAAGCCGACCGTCCTTAACAACGTTGAAACCTACGCCAATGTCCCGATTATCGTGATGAACGGCGCCGAATGGTTCAAGAGTATCGGCGTCAAAAACAACAGCGGCACGAAAGTCTTCTCACTGGTCGGCAAGGTTCGCAATACCGGCCTGATCGAAGTGGCGATGGGGACTACCCTCCGCGAAATCATCTACGATATCGGCGGCGGGATGCTCGACGGCCGGCCATTCAAGGCGGTACAAACCGGCGGACCCTCCGGCGGCTGCCTGCCGGCTTCCCAGCTCGATCTCCCGGTCGACTTCGACTCGCTTACGGCGGTCGGCTCGATGATGGGCTCCGGCGGCATGATCGTGATGGACGACAAGACCTGCATGGTCGATGTCGCCCGTTACTTCCTCAATTTTCTCGTTTCGGAATCGTGCGGCAAGTGTGTCCCCTGTCGCGAGGGGCTGTACCAGCTTCACGAATTGACGGTCAAAGTCTGCAATGGCGAAGCGACCGAGGCCGATCTCGAGAAAATGGAAAAGCTGTCGGATATCGTGATCACGGCCTCGCTCTGCGGGCTGGGCAAATCCGGGCCAAATCCGCTGATGTCGACCATCAAGTATTTCCGCGATGAATATCTGACGCATATCCGGGAGAAGCGCTGCCCGGCGGCCGTATGCAAGAAGCTGATCACGTACACCGTGATCGAAGAGAAGTGTACCGGTTGCATGGCCTGCATCACCGCCTGCGCCTACAACGCCATTACCGGTGAACGCAAGAAACCGCATTACATCAGCCAGGAAAAGTGCGAGAAGTGCGGCGCCTGCGTGGCGGTCTGCAAACCGGATGCGATTCTGGTGGAGTAACGAATGAAACCTGTCACGATGACCATAAACGGAAAACTGGTTCGCGCCACGCAGGGCGAATACCTGCTCGGGGTGCTTCGCCGCCAGAAAATCGAGGTTCCCGCGCTCTGTCATCACGAGGCGGTGGAACCGTACGGCGGCTGCCGGCTCTGCACGGT
>PQAP01000089.1 GCA_003105265.1 candidate division GN15 bacterium
CGCAACGCGACCAAGAAGGTGAGCAAGAACCGCAGCAAGATCACATTGCTGTAATGTGCTGCGCGGCAGACGTCCTCGTCTGCCCGTCATTTCATGCGCCGGGCAAACCGGGAGGTCTGCCGCACCAAAAGCAAGTCCCCCGCTCCAAGCGAGGGACTACTTTTTTGCCCGCCAACGGCTTAAGAGGTTCTCTCCGGATGCCGATATACAGATGAAGAGGAATTCGGTTTTGTTATGGGCTACGACCTGAGCAAAGAACAGAAGCGTCTTCACGACGTCAAACTGGTGCTGAAAGACCTCCTCAAGGTGGTCAAGGTGGTAGCCATGTATCCCGAGGGAAACCCGCTGCCGCAATCACTCCGCCAGTCCTTTGCCGGGCGATTGATTGAGGTTGTCCGCGCTTACGGCGATGTGAAACTCTTCGTCAGCCGTGATTCCATCTCGCTTGGTGATGAAACCGTCTACGCCGATTCGTCCAAGGAAGAATCGCTCGCCAGTCTGTTCTTCGATCCGGGAATCACCAGCATCACCTTCAAGGAGGGACTGGAGACAGCCGAAGTCTACCGGCTGCTCGACCTGTTGAAGGAGTACAACAACACCAATCGCCGTTCCGATCTGGTGGCCCAAATATGGGAGGCGGATCTGACCGGAATCACGCTGACGACTGTCGAAGACATCTCGTTGACCGGTTACGAAGGGGATTTTCACGTGGCGGAGCTTTTCGACCTGACTGATAACCGGCAGGCGCGAGATATCCATTTGAGCCCCGATCAGATCGAAATATACAATTCCATATTCGGCGCCCTCGATTCTTCACCTGCCGCTGCGGCTGACCTCAGCGGCTCGGGGAAAATACAGGCCGATGACAGCCAGCCGCTCAAGCGACCGGACCCGAATTTCTTCGCGGTCAGCCCCGATGAGGAGGCGGCCTCGGTCACGGGTCCGCACCGGCCGGATGAAGGTCCCGTCAGTGATCCCGCCGCTCAAGCCATGGGCTTTGCCGATCTCTCTGCGCCGGCTGACCAGTCCGCGCCGACGCTTTCGTCGAATGCCGCATTGATGGTGAACGAGCAGTTCAAGCTCGCCGAGGACGAGCAGCAGCGAGTAACCGGGATTCTCATCGACGACGCCGGTTTCGATCCGTACGAGTCGACCATTGAGTTGATGAAGGAAATGCTCTTTCAGGAAGCCGAACTGCCCGAGTTCAGCGAGACGCTCCGGATTTGCGAGAAGGTGATGAACGAGTTCATCCGCGCCGGCCGGCTCGCCGAAGCGGGGCAGATGCTGAGTCATTTCTCCCGACTTCAGGGAGAATTGAAATCGGACAAACGGATGTGGGGGGAGCGTCTGAAGGACGTGTGCCTCATGGCCGGGAGCCGCGCCCGACTGCAGGTTCTCCGGGAAGCTCTGGATCAGAACGAATCCGTGAGCGGGGTGGAGTTGCGGCGCTATCTCGATCTGCTTGGATGGGAAGCGCTGGAAGGCCTGGTCGACCTGCTGGGCGAACTGCAGCATGAGTCGCACCGTCGTGCCCTGTGCGACTATCTGGTCGCGCACGGCCGGGACCATCTGCCGCTTATCGGCAAGGGTGTGTTCGACAAGCGCTGGTTCGTGGTGCGCAACGCCGTCATGATCCTGGCACAGATCAACGATGACCGCGCTGTCACCTATCTCGAAAAGGCGGTCGGCCACCAGGAACGGCGCGTGCGGCTGGAAGTCCTGCATGCCCTCCGCAATGCCGTCAATCCCAAAGCGGTGAAAATCCTCCAGCGGGCCGCACTGGACGGCGATGCCGAGATTCGCAGGTTGGCGCTCGATTCGCTGCTCGCCCAGCCACGAACCGTGGCGTTCGAAGTGACGGCCGCGCTGGTAGGCGATGACCGTTTCACGTCGGTCGACCGCGACGACCAGCAGCGCATTCTTAACGCGTACTCCATGCTGGGCGGCGAGGAAGTTGTGGACTATCTGAAATCACTCATTGAGCGACACAATCTCTGGCGCGACAGCACGCTCGCATTTTTGCGCGAAGCTGGTTTCGAGGCGCTTTGCCATAATCGCAGCGAACAGGCCGAGCAGGTCCTGGTGTCGCTGAGCGGTTCCTGGATGCCGGGCATGAAACAGCGGGCGCAGGCCGCTCTCCGGCGGCGGCGCGAGATCATCTTTGGAGGCCGCCGTGACTGAACCCGTCAATTACGACGTCAGCATCCTGGGCGGGCAAGCCGAACAGCGGTTGCTCTCGTCCTTCTTCGTGCTGTACAAAACGTGCCGGATTATCGACCTCTCCAACGCCACCTTTCGCCGGCAACTGACCACTTTCATGGATCATCTGGCCGCCGTCCCGAACTATGGCGATATCACCATTAAGGCCGTTCACGACCGCTATTTCGTCAATGAACGGCTGGTTCGGTTCGATGATCACGGGCAGTCCGGCGCATCCGGCGTGGTGGCCGAGTGGCGACGTCTGGGTGTCGGAGGAGTCACACTGGATATCCGGGTCTCGCCGGACGAGGTCGCCTCGTTCCTGCAATTCATGGCCACCGAGAAGCCCTCCAGTGTCAATATCGAAACGCTGTCCGCGCAGCTGACCGCTCACGGCATACCGTATATCAAGCTGCTGTCGATGAAGGAAGCCGGCGCCGAGGACCCCACCGTCTCGGAGGAAGCGCGCCGACGGTTCCGCCTGATGGCCCGCAAAACCTTCGTGCGGGCGATCTCGGTCGTACAGGATATCGTCGCGAGCGCAACCAACGACAAGGAGCTCAATACCGCCAGGACCAAGCGGGTGGTGCACACGCTGATCGACCACATTGCGCAGGACGAATCCTCGCTGCTCGAACTGGCCGCCATCAAGGACTACGATGACTACACATACGCCCACTCCACCAATGTCTGCGTCTATGCCCTGACCATGGGTGTGCGGCTCGGTCTGGACCGCCCGCGGCTATCACAGCTTGGCTTCGGTGCGCTGTTTCATGACATCGGCAAGGTCAAACTGCCGGCCGACCTGATCCGCAAGCCGGACGCCTTCGATGAGAATGATTGGATCCAGATGCAGCGTCATCCGATGCTCGGGGTCAAGACCATCCTCTACAATCTCAAATTCGACCCGCACACCGCCCGGGCCGCCCGCGGCGCTTTCGAGCACCACATCAATCGGGATTTCACCGGCTATCCGGTCCTTCGTCACCAGCGCCGCCCGACCAATCTCTTCTCGCAGATTATCGCCATCGTCGACACGTTCGATGCTCTCACTTCGGGTCGCGTGTACATCAAGAAGCAGATGACGCCGGATGAGGTGATCCGCAAAATGCGGTATCAGATGACCGTGAAGTTCGACCCGTTTCTGCTGAAGATTTTCAACGACGTCATCGGCGTCTATCCCGCCGGATCGCTAGTGCTCTTGACCACCGATGAAATTGCGCTCGTGCTCACCAACAACGAGCACGATTTTGCGCGGCCGTACGTCAAGATTGTCGGCAACCGCTCCGGCCTGCTCACCGATCCCCTCTGGGTCGATCTCGCCGGCGCGGATAATCTGGAACGCCGAATCGTACGGCTTATCGACCCGTCCCGCTACGGCCTCGATATCAAGGATTTCATTCTGACTGACTAGAACCGCACCGCCAGCTGCACGGCCGTCCCTCCACGGCCATCCGGCCCCGCGTTGAACCCGACTCTTTCATTCCGCCCGGCCATCGGCGAGCCGGACAGGTGTGCATCGACAAACGCGTCGAACATCGACACGAATATCGTCATGCCCGTAAACCAGTAGTAGGTGTTGCGCGTGTCACGGCGGTTCTTGTAGAGCGCATAGAAGTAATCGCGGTCCGCCACGGTGGTGGCGGCATCGTACCGGACGCGGAAATCCCGCGCCTGACTGTTGAAATGGATGGCCCGACTGACGAAGTACACTTCCAGCCCGGCAAACAGCACCGCCTTGACATACCGGTGATTTCCCACCTGTCCCAGACCCGGCACCAACATCGACTTGAACAACCCCGCCGTCGGATTCTGATACAGGTGTCGCTCGAAATTGGTGGTATCGATTACCACCGCCGAGTCCAGATCATTGGCCGGAGGTACGAACAGCGTGGTGTCGACCTTGACCGAGACCTTGCTGCTGTCCGCCGCGACCACCGCCGCCGCGAGACCCATCAGCGCCGTTAGGATCGCGATCCACCGCATAGGTTCACGCGCAGAATGCCTTGACCTGCTTCTCGCCGATCTTGATCGAGAGCACGTTGGTCGGCAGGGGAATCAACTCCCCGTCGAGATACAGCGTCCGCCCCTTGACCGGCTGTATGGTGATGGTCTGGCCGCGATACATCCGAACGTCATTCCCGAACAAATACTTCCCTTTATACAGGGCTTTGGTCAGCGTCGATGCATCCGCCGGTTTCATTCCCATGTCGAATATCACCTCGGCGTGGCGGTCATCCATAATCGAGGCCTCGGAAAACGGCAGCCCCGCCGCAAACGACAGCAGATTGACATTGAACAGCACCGGTGAGGCCTCCAGTTTGTACGCGTCAATCTTGAGCGTCATGGCCGACGGTTTCACCGCGGCGGCCGCTTTCGATCCGAACTGCGACCACCCGAACCCGAACCGCGGCGGCTTCTCTTTCGTCAGCAGCTGAAACAGTTCGGGCAGAAAGCCGAGACCAATCGCACCGATGAATGGCTGGTCCGAGGCCATGCCGATATCGATCTTCCGGTAATTCCCCGCCGTGATCAGCGCAATCGCCTTGTCGACCGAGGTGTCGCCGTAGAGATGACGGGCGATGCTGTTGAACCGGCCGAGCGGTAATGCGCCGATCGGAAGGTCCGCTTCCATCGCCGCGCGCGCGGCCAGATTGAAGGTCCCGTCCCCGCCACAGGCGACGATCGCCGTAAAGGCCCCGCGGCGCTCGGTGTGCTGGCCTCCGGAAGCCGGCCTGGCGTTCGCCTTGACGGCATCCTGCGCCTGCTTCAGAAGCCCCATCGCCGACTCCGGCTCATAGATGGTGAACTGGCGGCCGCTTTTCTTGATCGCTTCCAGCAGCTTGCTCACTGCCCGGCGCGTGTAGTTTGCGGATGACTTATTGATCAGGACGAGATAATGCCCGCCCGATTCCTTTTGATGACGACTTCGACCCATGTCCCCAGTATACCATTTTCGCTGGCCCCCGCCAACTGTTTTGCCCCCACACTTGAAGCTTGAACCGCGCCGACCGGCCGCGTATACTCCGGCATGCTTCTCCATATATTTCGGCTGGCCCGCCCGGCCCAATGGGTCAAGAACAGCGTCGTGCTGGCGGCCCTGGTCTTTGCCGGCGCGATTCGCGACACCGCCAAGGCCGAACTGGCCGTGGCCGCCGCCGCGATTTTCTGCGTCCTCTCCTCGGCGATCTACATCTTCAACGACCTGATCGACCGCAACAAGGACAAAGCCCACCCGCTGAAGAAAGACCGTCCGATCGCTTCCGGTGCCGTATCGCCGACTACTGCGATTTTCATGATTGTCATCCTGCTGGCAATCGGATTATTCGCGGCTCAGCTTCTGAATCCGTCATTCCTGCTGGTGGCTGTCGGGTTTGTCGCAGTCAACGCACTGTACACATTGCTGCTGAAAGACATCGTCATTTTGGACGCCATGACGCTGGCGCTCAGTTTCGTGGTGCGCGCCTACGCCGGGGCGGCGGCGATCGATGTTCCCGCCTCCAAATGGATGCTCATCAACACCCTGCTACTGGCGCTCTTTCTGGGCTTCGGCAAGCGACGGCATGAACTGGTGCTTCTGGAAAACGACGCCCACACTCACCGCAAGAGCTTGAGCAACTACTCGCCGTATCTCCTGGATCAGCTGATCGGGGTGACGACCGCATCGGTCGTGGTAATGTACATGCTGTACACGTTCTCGACCGAGGTCTCACAGAAACTCGGCACCGAGAATCTGTACCTGACTATTCCTTTTGTTGTCTACGGCATCTTTCGCTATTTATATCTGATTCACCGCAAAGCGGAAGGTGGTTCGCCGACCCGCGCACTGTTCGCGGACAAACCGCTATTGGCAACCGTTATTCTCTGGTTGGTGACAGCGATCCTGGTGTTGTATCACGCGTGAGGGGAATGGGGCTGTTGGCCTACTCGCCCAAGGCACACTAGCGTCTGAATTTCCGTCGTAATGCTAGCAAGTACAAAGGCACAAGAATGGCTGTCAACAGCGTCTGTATCAAGGCGATAGTGTACTGCTGTGGAGGGAGTTCCTTCGGATTTCGGCCGAGCTGAAACATCATCGTGCTGAAACTGACGCCAAGGGAGTTCCAGAAACCGCTCGTCCCAGTCACGTTATAACATATGGCAAAGAGCATCATTGTGCCAATCAGCCATACAAGCGGTCTCTTCTGGCTTTCACCGTAGTCCGAGACGTATTTATAGAGTGCTGCCAGTGACAACATGTACCGACGCAGCAGGCGCCACGGTTTCCATCTGATATCTGCCAACATTGCCTCTCTTCGGCACTGCATTTCTCGAAAGAACCAATGCCCGGCATCAATGTAATCACATCGTGATTCATAGTTCTTTTTCAATTGCACGTAGAGTTGCCGCAGTTCGACCCAGTGACTAGCGTGCCTCGGGAAGCCATATTCCTCATCATGCGAAAGCCAATGGGTTTTTCTTCTCGACACAAATGAATGTTGGCATGGCCAAGTGGCGTTATCAAACCTTATTGGTTCCACAAAGGACCTCAAGAACCGCGCCTTAGTGAGATTAGTGTGGCGCATTCGAGATGACGCCATACGAGAAAAGTCAATTGCCGTCAGGTCCAACTCAGGAGCGAACGCCATATGGTCGTGCCGATTGTCTAGAGCAAATCTCCCTGAAAACGCTAGGCCCGAAAGACATATCCTATTGGCTCTGTTTATCGTCAGGTCTACCGCTGACGCCTCCAAGTCATTACCAATGTCGTTCATCAGGACAAATTCCAATCTGTCGGCTATCACCGTACACCCGGCAAACCGAAAATCTGTAGTGGTCATGGCGCATCTGTTGAAAAGAGATCGCCCCACAGAGAAATAGCTATTGGAAAAATCAGCTTTGACTACATCAAGCCCTTTGGTTCCGAGCTGGAATATACACTTTTCGAATAATGCATCTGAACCTTGGCACTCAACTGAAGTAAAGTCGCACTTCTTCCCTAGAAAGCGGCACTGCAGGAATCGTGTGTTCTGAAATTCACAATTCGAAAATACGGTGTTCTTTAAATGAATGCGATCAAAGCGGCAGTCCTGAAACTTGGAATTGCTGAAGTCGAGTTCAATCGGCAGATGTGATTGAGCATCAAAGAGTGGCAATTCAATTGAATTGAAGGACAAGCGAACAAAATCTGTGGACGACAAGTCAATCGCCGTTCCCCTGCCCTCACTCCAACACTGCTTCAAGTAATTCGCGACGTACGATAGCGCGTGCCCTCGGTCCTTTCGCGCATGAAAATCACAGCTGACGCCATCGCCGCGCGTGGTTAGCCCACACAGCGTTCCGTTGGCCAGCGGGAAGACGCATGCAGCCATATTACTCCCTTTGGCAGAGATTCACTCCCTAATCGTCAAACAGATTATCGAACTTCTTCTTCCGGCTGTC
>PQAP01000090.1:0-2567 GCA_003105265.1 candidate division GN15 bacterium
TTCTCGCGGAGGATGTGCACCGCCTGCCGCATGATATACCGCCAGACAGCGTGGTCGACCGGCGTATAGGAGTCATAATTCTGATCAATGCTGAACTGCAGAAGATGTCCAGGCAGCGCCGCGACTTGAGTATTACTCCCCTTCGCCGCGGGCAAGGTGGTCACCGAACGAGTCGACATATGACCGGTCTCCTCTCTGCAAATCGTCTGGTCTCCGGCCCGAAGCGTCCCGGTCGCTGCCGGCAAATCTAATTTGGACTGAATATATCCATAAATCGGGCCGATGGCAAGCGTTACTTCGGCCGAATTCCGCGCCCTTCCGGCGGCGGTCATATCCGGACCCCGACGCCTTTCTTCGACGCCGGCAAACAGGGAGTCAAATGTTGACACAACCGGTTGTGTCCCACATATTTCTGATACCAGTTGAAGGACTTCCGTCTCAGCCACCAGATCATAAGAATCGGGCACTGCTGAGACCGTGAATTCGAGTGAAAGGAGTTCCGGGCCATGCGAATTCATAGCGGGCTGGTGCTGTTGCTGCTGAGTCTGGCGCTTTTGCTGGCGGTCGCACCTGTCTTTGGACAGGGTGATTTTACCGCTATCCTCACGTTCGATCCCTATCCATCGCCATACATCAGTGACTGGGAAAACAACCCGGCAATCGGTCAGGCGCTCATCACCAACGGTACGTCCGGCACGGTCAGCGTCCGAGCTTTCCTTACCATCATTCACGATACGCGCGGGAAGATCGCCAGCGCCAACAGTCGCGTCTTCGAATTTCCTCCCGGCCAGGTCACCTCGCTCACCACGCGCGACCTGATCGATGATCAGACTATCGATTACGACCACTCTATCCGCGATATTGCCGTGCGCACCGGACGGCTGCCGGAGGGAAAGTACCGCGTCTGTCTGCGGCTTGAAACCGAATCGGGTACACTGCTTCTGGACAACCAGTGCGTCGAGTTTACGATCCTCTATCCCGATCCGCCGTATCTCGTCTTTCCGGCCGACGGGGAATCGATTACCAATGCCTACCCGATATTCCAGTGGACCCCCGTGCAGGTGCCGGTCGGCTTTCCGGTTCACTACGACCTGCAAATAGTGGAACTGCTCGAGAGTCAGACGCCCGCACAGGCGTTGGGCGCGAACTATCCGCAATACCGGAATACCGATGTTACATCCACCAGCTTGTCATACCCAGTGGACGCGCTCGCGCTTCAAACGGGGAAAACGTACGCATGGCAGGTTCAGGTTCTGGACGACAAGGGATTTCCGCCATCATCGAATAACGGCAAGAGCGAAATCTGGACGTTCCGCTGTGCAATCGACACCACCACGCCGATTGAAGTGCGCCAACTGGCCGGACACGTGTATGACGCTGAGTCCGACCTGGCGCTCGGGTCGGCGCGAGTCGTCTACCGTGCGGTGGAGCGGAAGATCAGTGAAGGCGACACGACCTGGGTGGATCGTGATGACTCGCTGGTCTGCATTACCGATGCCGCCGGATACTTCAAGTTCGACAGTGCCACCTACCAGAGCTACTATTCGCTCTCGACTTCGCGCCCGGATTATCAGCCGGTGCGACTCGCGGGGCAGGGCTATTACCTCGCGGACAATACCACCAACCTTAAGATCAAACTGAACTTTGCGCCTCCGGGAAGCCGCCGGTTGGCCGGCGTGCTGAAGGATTTCTTCTCCAACGAACCGGTCCCGAATGCGGCCGTCGAGTATCACGTTGTCGAAGTTCAGACGGTAACCGACAGCGCCGGCAACAGCTTCTTCAGGTATGTTGAGAATCCGCGCAAGAAACTGACGGCGATCACCGATGCCCGGGGGCGGTTCGAATTTCTGCAGGCGGCCGACTCTTCGTTTTTCAGTTTGAGGGCAGCCAATCCGCCCGCGTATCTGCCGGCGGTCGACATGGGGCCCGACCAACGTCAGGTCGGTGATATCGAGGATTACATCCTGCTGATCAAACCGAACGCGGGAAGTATCACCGGTACGGTCAGAACAATTGTCGGTGGGAAGACAATTCCGGTTGCCAGGGCCGTTGTCGGGCTGACCCGGACAGCAGTGGTGTCGGTCCAGACAACGTTGTTCGGGAGAACATCAGTGCAGACTGAGGTGCGAATCGACAGCGCCCATGCTTCCGCCTACTCGGATACCAACGGCAATTTCAAGATACAACGCGTCAGCCAGGAAAAGCCGAGCACGGTCGACATTACTTACATTCAATTGCCGTTCGTCAGGATTCCGATCAAGATCGTCACGGCTTTCGCAAGCTATTCGTATCGCATCACGGTCAACGACAAACGCTACCGGCCGTATCTCTCTCCTGACAGCTTGGTGCTCGCACCGGGTGAGAACACGGATTCCGGCGAACATTTGCTCACGCCCAGGTCCGGTGCCATAGTGGGCCGTGTGCTGTGCGACACTGTGGGCGTGGAAGGCGCGACCGTTTATCTATACCAGACTACTTACCGTCCGCCAAGCCGCAATGACATGGAGCGCGCTGCCGGAATCGGCGACGCCAAGGGCGGTCTCGGAGCGACCGGCGCCGAGGGTGGA
>PQAP01000090.1:2840-4312 GCA_003105265.1 candidate division GN15 bacterium
AAGGTCACCGGCGCCGATGGCGGGCAAGTTGGCAATGTGCGAGTGGAGTTGCACAAGGCGGACTCGGCATGGACCGACACGGTCACCTGGCAGCCGAATCCGCAATGGGTGGCCTCGGGCGGTGACGGCAGCTACAGTTTCGGCAACATCTTGCCGGGCCTGTATCGCCTTCAGTTCACCAAGACGGGCCTGAATTCGCTCGTAACCGACACCTTTAGAGTCGACTACGGCGACCGGCTCCTTCGCGATGAGGAACTCAGCGCCGCCAGGGGATTCATTGCCCTGACCGTGCAGGATAAGGACAAGAAGGGGATCGGCGATGTCTGCGTCAAATCGGATCAGATTCCGTCGCTCCTCGGCTTCACCGACAGCGACGGCAAGTTGCTGATCATCGAAGCGCCCACCGACACCGTGAAGCTCCAACTGCGCCGCATCGGTTACGCCGATCTGGATACGGCTGCGCTTGTCACCGCGGGCGACACGGCGAAGATCACTTGCAAGCTGCAAAAGTCGGTCGGTCAGGTGGTGGTGCGCGTAGTTGAGAAGGGGAATACTTCCAGGCGGCTCGAGGATATGATCGTCAAGCTCGGCAAGGACGGCAAGGACCAGATCAGCAAGACGACCGATGCTCAGGGTGAAGTGATCCTGGCTGATGCTCCGACCGGCCAGCAGTCCTTAACGGTTTCACCGAAGCCGGACACTGCGGCCACAGATTATGTCCTTTTCGAGACCAAGATTCAGGTTTATCCGGGAGTCAATGCTCAGCCCACTGTCGTGGAAATGGAACCTGCAGCGCGGTTGCAGGGGATCGTCCGAAACAAGGATGACGGCAAGCCGCTGGGTGGAGTTACGGTATCGATCGAGGGAAATGCGAAGACCAAGGCCGTATCCGATTCGAGTACCGGGGTCTTCAAACTGCGAAACGTCCCTCCGGGTGAGTCAACCACCCTTATCGCCTTCAAAGGCGGTTTCAAGACCACCCGGTTCAAATACGACAAGCGAATTGCCGCCGGGGACAAGGTTACCGGTGTCGAAATAGAACTCGAAAAATCCCCGATGGATTCGTTGTTTGGGTTCGCCGTAGCCCTCGATTCCGTCAAGGCCGGATCCGGCGGTCGCAACCGCGTGTGGGGTGCGCTGATCCAGATTCCACCGACGTTCGGCGTCAAACTCGCGGACGAGAATGCCAGGTTGAACTTCGCCGATCTCGAAGTTGATTCCACGTACAAACCGGTAGCCGATTCGATTTCACTCGCTGAATCCGAAATCGGCGTCGATGTCTTCGGGCTGGCGGGGAAGATGAAGTTGAGCGGAGGGCTCGCTCTACAATGGATCGATTCAGCCAAGGCGGGCCGCATCAGCGGAAATATCACGCTTGACGATCCGATCTCGAAGCTCTTCCCTGAGACGAAATTCCTTGATATCACCATTCCAAAGAAGCAGGCGCCGTCGTTCTGGGCTGGCGGTATCAA
>PQAP01000091.1 GCA_003105265.1 candidate division GN15 bacterium
GAGGTGTAAGTTTAAGATTACGGTGTCGTAAGGCACCGCACGATATAGCTACGAGGTGACGGCAGGTCACACGGTCCGCAAACGGACCGCAAGACCTGCCGTAACGTTTTCAAGTCCTTCGGCGGGCAGACGAGGACGTCTGCCGCGCACGAAATATACTTCACGCTCAGGAGCAGTCAAGCGCGGGGCGTGCTTGACCTACTTGTGGATCTTCTTCAAGAACTCCTCGACTTCGGGGACGCCGCCCTGGAAGACGAGGTAGCCGTTATACGGCTCGCGCTCCGTGATCTCGTGCGAAATCGGCGTCAGCATGATCTTCTTCACTTCTTCGATGTCGCTCGTCTGACCGAGCGCCCAGCCAAGCTTGATGTACGCGACTTCCGGCAACATGTTCTCAAGCGGAACAATCCCCTTGGCCATCAGGTCACGGCCGGTATCGTACACGAACATGTGAACGTAGCCCCAGAGAGTCTGAACGGTCATGAACATCGCCACACCTTTGTCGCGGGCGCGTTCGATCGCCGGATAAAGCGGTTTGTTAACATGCCCCAAACCTGTGCCGGCGATGATGATCCCTTTGTAGCCGTTCTCCACGAGTGAGTCGATCATGTCCGGCATCATGTTCGGGTAATAGTACACCATCGCCACTTTCTCCTCGAAGTAGGGGAGAATCTTCACGTTGCGATCGGTGCGCCGGTGGTTGTAGTTGTCGGTAATCGGCGTGACGGTTTTCGTGTTGACCATGGCGAGGGGGATATCGCCAATAGTGCGGAAGGTCGAGCGGTAGGACGAATGCATCTTGCGCACGCGGGTGCCGCGATGCAGAAGGCCGTATTCATCGGAAGTCGGCCCGAACATGCAGACCATGACCTCGGCGAGATCGGAATACGCCGCCGTGCGGGTGGCGTGCTGCAAGTTGAGCGCGGCATCGGAAGACGGGCGGTCTGAGGAGCGCTGCGAGCCGACCATGACAATCGGAATCGGCGGGTCCTGCACCATGAAAGCGAGCGCGGCGGCGGTGTGGTGCATGGTGTCGGTGCCGTGGCCGATGACGATACCATCGATTCCCTTTTCGATTTCGCGACCAATTGCGATAGCGAGCTTCTTGTACTGCTCCGGCCCCATGTTCTCGCTGAAGACGGCAAATAGCTTCTCGGTAGAGAGATTGCAGATATCGGCCAGTTCCGGCACGGCGCCGTAGAGTTCGCCCGGCGAGAAGGCGGGAATGACAGCGCCGGTGCGATAGTCCAGTCGCGAGGCGATCGTNNTGCAAGTTGAGCGCGGCATCGGACGAGGGGCGGTCGGACGAACGCTGCGAGCCGACCATGACAATCGGGATCGGCGGGTCCTGCACCATAAAGGCGAGTGCGGCGGCGGTGTGGTGCATGGTGTCGGTGCCGTGGCCGATGACGATGCCATCGATTCCCTTTTCGATTTCCCGACCAATTGCGATTGCGAGCTTCTTGTACTGCTCCGGCCCCATGTTCTCGCTGAAGACGGCAAATAGCTTCTCGGTAGAGAGGTTGCAGATATCGGCCAGCTCCGGCACAGCGCCGTAGAGTTCGCCCGGCGAGAAGGCGGGAATGACAGCGCCGGTGCGGTAGTCCAGTCGCGAGGCGATCGTGCCGCCGGTGCCGAGCAACTTGACGTGCGGTTTGCCCTTGCTGACCGGGAATTCCTTTTCGGGAATCTTATAGTGGGCCTCGCGATAGCCAACTTCCTTCATATCCAGAATCGTCTCGATGGCGATGCCGACATTGTAGCCGGAGGCGATCTTGAACACGAGATGGCGATCATCGTCGTTTTCGGAGCGGGGCAAGAGGATACCGCGGACGTCGCCGCGGGTGGTCTTGACTTGCATCTCGGCCCAGACGCGGGCGTTGTAGGATTTGAGCACCTCGACGGCGCGCCCTTTGTAGCCCTTAAATATATCAGCCATTGGTCATTTCCTTTTCCACGATACCGCCCAGTTCCTCGAGGCACATGTTGCCGATAGCCCGGCGGCGAAGCTGCCCCATGACCCAGCGGACACCGGCTTTCGGGTCAGGGGAATCACAGATCTCGCTGAATTTCTGTTTGAGAGTCGGGATATACGCGAGAATCTGGTCTTTGGTATACTTCCGGTAATCGATCGTAATCAGAATGGATTCGAAATCCATGTGCGGATGGGCGTACAGAACGGGCACCATCAGTTTCAAAATCTCGTCGTACAACCCCTTCTCTTTGCCGAAGCGGAACAGGCCATAGATTTTGTTGTAGGTGAAGCCGTCCTGTTGGGAGATTGTGCCTTCGACATGCTTGAGCGTGTGCCCGAGCACGGAGCTGACGAAAATCGGGTCCTGATTCAATTCGGTAACGATCTTTTCAACCAGTCCAACCAGATTCCGCTTGAAGAGATACGTGTAGGTGTCTTCCGGCACGCGCCAGCCCCGGAGTTGCTTGAAGCGGTCGGCGACGTCGACCGGTAATGCTTTGCGCCGCTCTTCGATCTGCGATTCCTCGATTGGTATTGGCGCAGAGTCGGTGTCGGGATACATGCGGTCGGGGCCGGGGAGGACGCGCTCGAAGATGTTGGTGCCGTCCACGAGGCCTTTGCGCGTTTCGTTCGGAATCCCCTGCATGGCGAGCTGGCAGCGCTCCTGGATGACATCGAGTGCCGTTGGCACATCATCCGCCGGAGATATGACTATGACCTGGGCATCATCGTCTTTCGCCTGAAGCAGTTTACGGACTTGCTTCCATTGGTCGGCGCTGAGTACGGGCGTCAACCCTTCGGTGTGGACCATGTTGGGCTTTTCGATGCAGGCGATCACTTTCAGNCGNCCGATNANTTCNTCGGCNAANCACTGATTCGGCTGGGTGAANTGCGACANCAGNCCGTGGAATTTGGGAAGGTTGACNGCGATCAACTTCGATTTTAGCATGCGGGCGTTGCGGAAGATCGGGTTGTCNANCGGGACCAGATCGTAGTCAATCTCTTTGGATGTGACTTTCCAGTCTTTCGGCGAAAGGCCGCGTTTGACCAGTTCGTCGCGGACCATCAGAAGCGCCCACTGACGGAACGCCTCGGTGTGCACGAGATCCGGAATCCACTTGATGCGGGAGATGCCTTTGAGTTCGACACGAGTGCCGCCGGTGACGCTGACATTGACATCCTCGCGCGCGGCGCCGATACCGGTGCGGACCTTGCCGGAGCTTCGGGCGACAAACCGAAGATAATGCGCGGCTTCAGCGGCTTCATCGGGGGTCAGCAGATCGGGATAGGTGACGGTCTCAATAAGCGGCATGCTGAGGCGGTCGGTGGTGTAGATACGCCAGTGGCCGACATCGGAAACCTCGCGGCAGGCGTCCTCTTCCACCGAAAGCTGGATGATGCGTACAGTTTTGTTCTTGAGCGGAATGGAACCCTCGATGGCAATAATACCGGTGCGCTGGAAGCCGGTCGGGATGGAGCCATCGAGGTACTGCTTACGAGTAATGTGAAACTCGCCGACGATATTCATTTTGAGCAAGAGAGCGATTTCGATAGCGATGTCGAGCGCCTGTCGGTTAATCGCAAACGGCGGGGTGTCGTCGATCTCATATGTGCAGGCGGTCTCGTTCTTGATGCGATAGATGATGTTCTTTTTGGTCTTGAACTCCATCAGGGCGGTGCCGTCATATTCGCCCAGTTCGCTCAAAGTCGGGCGCATATGGCGGATGACTTCGGCGTCGAAATCATTATCCCGCTGGAACAGTCCGGCAGGGCAACGGCAGAATAGCTTTTTCTCGGTCAGCAACTGCTGATGTATTTCCAGTCCGCATTTGAAGCCGATCCTCGTATAGGTGTCCGGAGTCGCCTGTTCGCGTTCCACCCAGCCGGCGGCTTCACGGGTTCTGGCAAAGTTGGCGGCCGGGTCAAATTGATAGCTCATGTATCCCTTTCGGTACCTCCAGTTCAAACTCAAAGCTGCCCGGATGGGGCGGGCAGATCAGCGGGCAAAGTAGGATAAAACGCTCGCAATTTCAAGAGGGGGTTGGCGATAAGATTGGAGCGCGTTGAAAGCGACGGAACTCGTTGCAGCAAGCGGACGTAATAAGACTTGATTTGTGGCCGCAGTGCCCTTAGGATGGAGGGCGGAAGTACGAAGATCGAATGAAATCGCGAGCCAAACACGCTATCCGAAGCGCGGCAGCCATTGTGGCCGGGTGCCTGACGCTGCTGCTCCTGGTGATGGTCATCTATTTGATCCTGGGGATATTCTTTCCCAAGGCCTACCCCACGGTGGGGGTTGTGCCGAGCATCCCGTGGGCGATCTTTCTCCTGATATGGGGACTCCTCTCCGCCGCAGCCGGGGCCTACGTGACATCGGTCATCTGCGCCGGTTCGAGAGTCTGGCACGTGTTTGGGCTTATGGCAGCGATACTCGTTCTCGGTCTGCTGTTTCTCGCCGGAAACGTTTACAAGCAGCCGACCTGGTATCTGATCGCTCAGGCGGTGGTCTGGATGATCGGTGCGATGATCGGGGGCAGTGTGCCGGTGGCGGGGAAAAGTCACAAGGGGTAGGAGTGGGAGTAGGGTGGCAAGAAAGGA
>PQAP01000092.1 GCA_003105265.1 candidate division GN15 bacterium
TCTGCTGATCCTGTTGATCCTTATTCTGCTGGTTTTGTTGATTCTGTTGCTGTTGCTGCTGTTGTTGCTTCTGCTGCTTGTCCTGCTGTTGCTGCTGATTATTCTGCTGCTGGGACATCTGCTCCTTGAGCATCTTGCGCGCCAGCTCCAGATTGAATTTGGCATCCATATCTCTTGGATTCAGCTTCAGCGCTTCCTGATAACTCTGGATGGCGTTCTGGTAATCCTTCATTCGGTAGTACGTGCTGCCGAGATTGTACTGCGCCTGCGCTTCCAGCCCCACATCGGTCGTCTTGATCGCTCCCTGGTACTGTTCAATGGCGTCCTTGAAACTCCCCCGCTGGTACTGCGCCCCTGCGATGTTGTACTTGAGTTCCGGTGATTCCGGGCGGTCGGTTTCGGCCGAGTGATACATATCGAGCGCGGTCTTGTAATCCTTCTTGCGATAGGCCTCGTTCCCTTTGTTGACCGTACCGATGAAATCGGCGTGCGCCGTGACCGCGAAGAGCAACCCCAATGGTATTAGAAGCCAGACCTTACGCATTGTTCACTCCCGGCGCCGGCTTTTTCTTTTCCGGCACAAAGAACTCCAGAACGATCACGAAGATAGCGAGCAGGAGCGGCCACTGGAAGCGGTCATCGTACTTGGTGACGAGAGTCCCTTCAAGCTCCTTCTTCTCCATACGACCGATTTCGTCGAATATCTTGTCCAGCTCCATTTCGCCGGCCGAGGCATTGTAATACTTGCCGCCGGTGACGAGACTGATCTTCTGGAGCGTCTCTTCATCGAGTTTGGAGACGATTACCTGCCCGCTTTCATCCTTCTTAAACCCGACTCTGTTTCCAGACTGATCGAGCATCGGGATTGGTTCCCCGGCCGGATTGCCGATGCCGATAGTATAGATTTTGATTCCATCGTTGCGGGCTTCTTCGGCCGCCTTTTCAGCGCCGCCGGCGAGGTCTTCGCCGTCGGTCAGCAGCACTAGCACTTTGTGCTTCTTTTCGCGTTGATCAAAGGCCTTCTCCGCTTCCGTAATGGCCGAGGCGATCGATGTCCCCTGCACCGAGACCGAGGTGTTGTCCATGGCGGTCAGGAGAATCCGCGCCGCTCCGTAATCAAGCGTGAGCGGGCACTGGATAAACGCTTCTCCGGCGAAGGCGATCAACCCGATTCGGTCACCCTGCAGGCGATCGATAATGCTCCGCAGCTCCTGCTTGGCCTTCTCCAGCCGATTGGGCTTCATGTCTTGTGCGAGCATCGAATTGGAAACATCGAGCGCGACGATCATGTCGATACCCTCGCGCTTGAGGAGTTCAAGATGAGTCCCGAACTGCAGTCGGGCAACAGCCGAGACCGCCAGCGCGAGAGCAATCACCAGCAGTAACGCCTTGGTGCGCTGCCGCGCGAAAGAAATGTACGGCGCGGTGCGCAGCAGTAACGGCAAATCGCCGAATCGCCCCAGCAGCCGCTTCTTTCGGGCGATTGCCCAGAGCATGAACAGCCCGAGCGCCAGCACGGCGATCAAGAGATAGAAATTTATGGGTTCGGCGAATCTCATATGGTCAGCATTGCCTGTTCACATTACGGGAGTTTCCGGAACCACGTGTTGGCGAGCAGTATTTCCAGCGCCAGTAGCGCCAGGGCCGCATACACGAAATATTGAAACAGTTCACGATACTGCACGTGGGCGGCGACTTTGATTTCAGTCTTTTCCAGCTTGTCGATAGTCGAATAAATCTGGTCGAGTTCTTCGCCTGAGCGGGCGCGGAAATACTTGCCGCCGGTCCGCTCGGCAATCTGGCGCAGTGATTCCTCATTGACATTGGTCGGCTGGTAGATGTACCGCTTGCCGAAAATCGGGTCCTGCACCGGATACATGGCGTTTCCCGGTCGCCCGGCCGCGATGGTGTATATTTTAATGTCATAGGCGGCAGCGATGTTGGCGGCCGTCAACGGATCAATCTCACCGGCATTGTTGTCGCCATCGGTCAGAAGGACCATCACTTTGGATTTGGCATTGGACTCCCGCAGGCGGTTGGCCGCGGTCGCAATGGCCATTCCGATAGCCGTGCCGTCGTCCACCACGCCAATATCCACCTGATCGACAAAGTTGAGCAGCACGCCGTAGTCAAGCGTCAACGGACACTGGGTATAGGCGTAGCGGGCAAAGACGACTAATCCGATGCGGTCATTGGTCCGCTTGTTGACGAACTTCTTAAGTTCTTCTTTGGCGACATACAGCCGGTTATTCGGTTTGAAGTCCTCAGCCAGCATCGAGGAAGAGACGTCCAGCAGCATGACGATGTCGATTCCTTCGGAGGTAACATCGGTCACCTCCGTTCCGGCGCGCGGTCGCGCGAACGCGACAAAGAGGAGCGCAATCGCCAGTACGCGAAGCACCGGCAGAATGAAGCGGTACCGCTGGCGGTTCGAGCGGGCGGCCCGTTTCACGATTCTGACATCGGAATACTTCAGCGTGGCTGAGACATATCGCTTGCGACCGAAGTAGTACGCGAGCATACCGAGAATCAGCGCCAGGCCGATGATGAAGATGATATAGGCCGGGATCGTCAAATTCACGACATCAAAGAGATTAACGCCGAATCCGCTGAAATCGAGCTTGTTCACGTGGTCCCCCCGCCGGCGGCAACTTCTTCCGGCTCCCGTTCGGCCAGGTGCAGTTGGGTCTGCTGTTTCTGCATGTAGTCGGCCCGCACGATGTCCACGATGTCATGCGCGGCCTGATACTCCTCCTGCGACCGGGCGGTATCCGGCACGTACCTGGCAAACTTGACCAGATCGGCATGGTGCAGGAATTTTGACACCCGGTCGTGCAGACCATCGGGCAGTGTCAATTCGCCGAGAAGGTCGAGGAATTCGGTGGTGGTCATGTCGAGCGCGGTCAGATCGTACATGCGGCCGAGATACCCGCGGACTATTTCCGTCAATTCCAGATAGAATTCCTTGTGCTTCCCTTCCTCGATCAGTTTTCTCTCACGAAGGATAGCCAGCTTCTCGAAAGCAATCTCCCAGGCGGGACGAAGGTCGACCGGTTCGGCAGACACCTTGCGGCGGCGCCACCGGTTCCAGAGGAAGAACGCCACAGCGAGCAGGACCAGCAGCGCGCCGCCCATGATGTAATACGGGACATAGTTGCGCTTAAACTGATACGGTCCTTTGAGCGGCTTGATGTCGACCGAGTCTCCGGCGTTGGCCAGCAGCGACTTGATCTTGATCGGAATGGCTTCGGCCAGCATCACCCGGCGCATGCTGTCCGGCATGATGAACATGATCGGCAGCGGCGGTATAATGTGGTCACCGGTAGTGAACGTGCTCAGAACGAAGGTGGTCTGGTTCTGCACGCGGCCATCCTTCAGCTTGGTCTCCACATCGGCCTGATAATCCTTGACGTCGAATTCCCCCAGATTGGCGCCAATCGGCGGCGGGACAAGCTGGATAGTCGAGTCGCAGGTGATCGTGATCTGATACGTGATCAGGTCACCGATGTACGCTTCGGCCATGTCGACCGAGCTCTTGATTTCAATTCCCGGAATCGACTTGACCGTGTCCACTTTCGGCTGGGCATATGCCACTCCCGCCGCTGCGACGAGCGCGATGACTATAACGCATATGGCACGTAGTGACCGCATGGCTACCTGATATTCCGGTCCAGAAATTCGACCTGCTCGCCGGCGGCAAGCCGATTCACGTACTCGCTGAATGCGCTTTGCGCTTTTTCGTTTTGATAATCGAGAAACACTTGGGCTTTTACCGAGTCATACGGCGCGCCTTTGTACCGCTCCGTTTTTCCGGCCAAATAGAAATTGCGCACGTCGGCGGTATCGATCCTGACTTCCGGCATTACTTTGTCCACAACGTATTTCTGAACAAGCAGATTCTTCACCAGTTGTTCCTCGCGCTGAATAATCTCCGGATCGCGGTCGTACCCCTCCCGTTTGGCCGCGCGATACATAAGCTCCATGCCCACATATTCCCTGACGAAATTCCGTTTGGCCTCAGGGTTCAGCAGTTCCTTCTGCACATCGGGCGGCAGGGTTTGAATCTGGCGGTCGATATCGGAAAGCCAGATCGATTCCTCGCCAATTTTCGCCACCGCGACATCGCCGGACGGCCGCGGCTGGGCATTGAGATTGGCGGCTGCGCTGAGCTCGCGCTTGGCGTCGACCATGTGTCCGAGCTTTTCCAGACAGGCAACCAAGTTGCGGGAGGCGTCATCGGTGTATGACCCGTTTGGATCGTACTGCTTCGCCCGCACGTAAAATGCCGCGGCATTCTCGTAATCGCGCAGGTCCTCGTAGTAGATGCGCCCGATCAGATAGCAGATGTTGCCGCGCTGGGCGTTGTCGAGGTCGGCGCGATCCAGAAGGGCGCGATACTCATCAATAGCGCCACGGAAAAGCTTGTTGTCTCTGAGCTCACCCGCCAGCTTCTTCGACTGCTCGACATCGATCGTCG
>PQAP01000093.1 GCA_003105265.1 candidate division GN15 bacterium
GCCGGGCTTGATCCGGACAAGGTTGCGATCTTCGTGCAGTCGGATAATCCCGATCATGCCGAGCTGCACCTGATCTTTTCGATGCTGGTCACGGTGCCGACACTCACCCGCCTGCCTACCTATCTTGAGAAAAAGGATCGTCTGGACTCCTACGGTTTTCTCGGCTATCCGGTGCTCCAGGCCGCCGACATCTGCGTGTACAATGCCGACAAAGTCCCGGTGGGGAAGGATCAGGAAAAGCATATCTGGCTGGCGAACGACGTGGCCAAGCGTTTCAATTCGCTCTATGGTGCGACGCTGGTCGAACCGCAAGGGCTGTTTACGGAGATTCCGCTCATTCTCGGCGCCGACGCCCGCAAGATGTCCAAATCGTACAACAACGAAATCGCGATCGCGATGACGGAAGCGGAGACGGAGAAGAAACTCCGGACGTTCTATACCGATCCGAAGAAATTGCGCAAGGGGGATCCCGGCAACCCGGACGGATGCCCGATCTACCTGCTGCATCGCATATATACTCCCGGGGCGGCGGAATCGATTGCGCCGCCGTGCCGAACCGGTGAACTCGGTTGCGTTGAATGCAAAGGACGGCTGACCAGGAATCTGAACGAATCACTTCGCCCCATTCGGGAGCGCCGCGCCGACTGGATCAGGCGTCCGGCCGACGTTTGGAATGTCCTTGCGCACGGCGGCGAAAAGGCGCGGGCGCGCACGAAAGTCGTCATGGAAAAGGTCCGTGACGCCATGAAAATCAACTACCGAAAGACAACCTGATGGAAAGCACACTGGATTCACAACTTCAGGATTACCGGGTCGATCTCGGCGTCTTCAGCGGACCGATGGATCTGCTGTTGTATCTCATCAAGAAGGAAGAGGTCGACATTTACGATATCCCCATCGCCCGCATTACCCAGCAGTACCTGACGTATCTGGACATGATGCGGACGCTGGATCTCGAGGTGGCCGGCGAATTCATTCTGATGGCGGCGACCCTGATCCGCATCAAGGCCAAACTGCTGCTACCGCGCGATGAGGCGGAGCCGGAGGAGGAGGACCCGCGCGAAGAACTGATCCTGGCGTTGATCGAATACAAGAAGTTCAAGGAAGCCGGGGAGATTCTCAAGGACCGCGCACTGGCTGAAGAGCAGAATGTCGTCCCCCCGCCGCTACCGGGGAAAACGCATACCCGGGTCGATATCAGCGCGGCCACGACCCTCTTTGATCTGCTGACGGCGTTCAAGGATGTGATGGCCACGCGCCACGAAGAACCGGTACACGAAGTCGTGCCCGAAGAGATCACTATCGAAGAACGAATCGAGGCCGTTCTGCTGGCGCTGAAGGACAAGGAATGGGCCACTTTCACCGAGCTGTTCGAGGCGTACCAGAAGCGGATGATCGCGATCGTGACATTCATCGCCATTCTCGAACTGGCGCGTACCCGCCGCATCATGGTCATGCAGTCCCGGCCGTTTTCGGAACTTCGCATCTACCGCGGGGAACTGTATCACCTGCCCCGGCCGACAGTCGACGTGATTGAAGACCTTGTGGTCGTGGAAAGGGCCGAGGTCAACTGATGGACCTGAACCAACTGCCGTCGATTATCGAAGCGCTGATACTCTCATCTCCCGAACCACTGCCCGCGCGTCGTATCCTGCAGGTGCTGGCCGACGTTACCCCGGTGCAAGTCACCAGGGCGGTCGAGGCGCTCAATGTACGGTATGAGCAATCGGGGACATCGTTTCGCATTCGTGAAATAGCCGGCGGTTTCCAGTATTACATCCTGCCGGACTACGCCGGCTATGTCGATGAACTGTTCACGCGGCGGCGCAAAATGCGGCTGACGCGCGCCGCGCTGGAGTCGGTGGCGATCGTGGCCTACCGCCAGCCGGTGACCAAGGCCGAGATCGAGCACATCCGCGGAGTGGCCTCCGACGCGGTACTCCAGAATCTGCTCGAAAAGAATATGGTGACGATCGTTGGCCGGGCCCGGACCGTCGGCAAACCGCTGCAATACGGAACGACCGACGAGTTTCTCAAGTTCTTCGGGCTGGCCAATCTCGAAGCCCTTCCGAAGATGGAGGAGATTGAGGCCATGCTTGCTGCGTCCCAGTCGCGGGGCCAGACCGAACTGGAATTGAAGGATGAGCTGGCCGAGACGGCCCTCAACCTGAAGTTGAACGTGGCCGACGGCTCTTTTGATCCGTCGTCCCGCGAAGATATGGACTATTCAGGCCCGGATTCCGTCCCGGCAGCGGGCACTACCGAATCCGATCAAGCGTTACACATTTGGACGAACCCACAGCACGAAGCTTTCCGACCGGATGCCGATAATAATATGGACCCATCGGTCCCGACCGGCGACTGGGACAAGGGCCCAGGCAAAGAATAGGTATCGCTCCGGCCCGAAAAAGTCACGGGAGGGGTACGGGAACGGAAGGAATGAAGCGTGATTCGAATCAATAAATATCTGTCGTTGTGTGGAGTAACCTCGCGGCGGGGTGCGGAAGCGCTCATTGCCGAAGGCCGGGTGACGGTCAACGAGAGCAAGCTGACCAAGACCGGAGTGATTGTCGATGAGACCACCGACATCGTCAAGGTTGACGGTGTTATTGTGGCGCCGGTCGAGGTCAGTGTGTACGTCCTTTTGAACAAGCCCGCCAGTGTCATGACCACGCTGCATGATCCTTTCAAACGCAAAACAATTCTTCACTTTCTCCGGAAGCTGCCGCACCGCGTCTATCCGGTGGGGCGGCTGGATTTCGACACCGAAGGCGTGCTGCTTCTGACCAACGACGGCGACCTCGCGTTCCGGCTGGCGCACCCCCGTTACCAGAT
>PQAP01000094.1:0-1436 GCA_003105265.1 candidate division GN15 bacterium
GCGGTGCACATCCTCCGCGAGAACGCTCACCGCGTGTATTTCAAGGGTCTGCTCGAAACCGGGATCAATCTTGATCGAATTCCCCGCATCGACGAGATGAACGACATTCTCGGGCGTATCGGCTGGGGGGCGGTAGCGGTCGATGGCTTTATCCCGCCTTCGGCGTTCATGGAGTTTCAGGCGTATCGTGTGCTCGTAATCGCGTGCGACATGCGGCAAATCGACCATATCGAATACACCCCGGCGCCGGATATCGTACACGAGGCCGCGGGACATGCGCCGATCATCGTCGATCTCGAATATGCCGGATACCTGCGGCGGTTTGGTGAGGTCGGCGCCCGGGCGATCATGTCGCGAAAGGATTTGGCGTTGTACGAGGCGATCAGGCGACTCTCCATTCTGAAAGAGATGCGCGATCCTGACCCGAAAGCGGTTTCGGAAGCGGAGACGGAAGTGCTGAGTCGACAGACGAATCTCGGCGAACCTTCCGAAATGGCGCGTCTTAGCCGTCTGCACTGGTGGACGGTCGAATACGGGCTTATCGGTGAACTGCGTAATCCCAAGATTTATGGTGCGGGGCTGTTGTCCTCAATCGGTGAGGCGGTCACGTGCCTTGATGCCGGGGTCAGTAAGCTACCGTATTCACTTGAAGCCGCCGATTACCCGTTTGACATCACCACCCGGCAGCCGCAGCTCTTCGTCACACCGGATTTCGATCACTTGCAGCAGGTCCTCAGCCAGTTTGTCGACACCATGGCGGTGTCGGTGGGTGGGAAAGTGGGTCTGGAGCGCGCGATTGAAAGCGGAGGCGTCTGCACGGCGGTCTACTCGTCCGGGCTGCAGGTCAGCGGTGTCATGTCAGAGTATTTGCGAAACGGCAACGAATGGCCCGTCTATCTTATATTCAAAGGACCGACAGCTCTGGCTGTGCACGGACGCGAATTGTCCGGGCAGGGCAAGGACTATCACCCTCACGGATTCAGTTCACCAATCGGCAAGCTGCGCGGACACAACACCCCGATTGAACTGATGACCGATAGTGAACTGCGAGTAGTCGGCATGGTTGCCGGAGAGAAAGTGCGGTTGGAGTTTGACGGCGGCATTGAGGTCCTGGGTCGATTGGAGCGGCTGATTCGATCCGATGGTCGGCTGGTGCTGGCAACCTTTTCTGAATGCACGGTCAGACGCGACGCCGTTGTCCTCTTCCAGCCGTCATTCGGCCTGTACGATATGGCGATTGGGGAGAAGATCGTGTCGGTATTCGGTGGCGCCGCGGACAAGGACGCTTTCGAGCAGGTGGCCCCGGTCTCAAGACAGCGCACCGTCAAAACCCGTCATGATGCTCAAGCCCGAAATTTGCACGAGCTATACCGTCGAATTCGGAACATCAGAGATGGCGCCGCTCCTCTGTCGGACCTCGGCGCAATCTGGAAAAT
>PQAP01000094.1:1724-12384 GCA_003105265.1 candidate division GN15 bacterium
GCTATTTCCGCTTCGTGTATGCGGCTGTGAACATTACGGCCCAGGTCTTGCCGCCGTCCATCGAGCTTTCCATCTTCGAATCAAAAGTCGTCGGCTTTTCATTGAAGGTCGTTATCCGGGTAAGCATCTTCTGTCCACCCATCATATCTTCGCCTTCCATCGTCGTCTTGTCTCCCTCACGCCGGCCGGTATACATGCTGGTGCGCCCGGACATGTTGTCGGTCCAGGTCATTTGCCAGCACTTCATTTCGCGATCGTACGTCTCAATTCCCAATCCCTTGTACTTCATTCCATTAATTGTGTCCCCTTCATACTGCAATGACATGGCGGCGCCATCAAGGATGTACGCATTGGTCATGATTCCGGTGGTCTTCTCCATCTTTTCGGACGCGGGATCCATTCTCATCATCATGACATAGTCCCACACACCGACCAAATTGGCGAGCTGTTTCATTTCTTCCGGCGGCCCCATCGGCGGCATCCCCTGAGGCACCGCTTCGCCGGCGGCTTGATCGGCGGCACCGACACCTGCCGCAAGAATGATTATGGCAGCAAGTGTCAGGAACGGTTTCAATAGCGTTTTCACGGTTCGCTCCTCTCGTCCAATTTCAGCTTCTTCGTAGCTCCCTACATACCGCTTTTCTTTGCGGCCATGATCATTGCCTTGAACCCCTCAATCATCGCGGCAGCGGACTTCTGTGGGCCGGTCAGCTTAAAGAACAAGTTTCCTTCCGGCGCCTCGAGCACGGCGGCGGCCATGACATAATTCGGCTTCGGCACGGCCGGACTGCCCATCATGCCGCCGGAAGCATAGGTCCCGGATAGCTGCATCCAGTGCACGGCCATATCATCGACCTTAAACTGCGATTGCCCGGCTGCCCGGTGCGGGTCGGTTCCATCGGGCAACGACATCTGGCCGATCCACCGCTCGATATTTGATTCCACATCCCCTCCCATACCCTGACCAAAATAGAAGACCGACAACGTCGCGGAATCACTTTCACCTTCGATTGGACCGAACGTGTAATCGGCCTTTCTCATCCCCGACGGGCCAAGGTCTTTCCACGTCGATGGCGGCGTGAAGGTGACTCCGGCCACTGTGGTCGGCGTGCCGTCAAGTTTGATCTCCGTGGACACGGCCATGTCCACTTTCGGCGACTCCTGCTTCTTCTGACAAGACATCAGGGTGACGGCAACCAACGCCAGCGCTATCGCACTCAGATACCTCACTCATTCCTCCTTAAGCGTAATTCTATGTGATTGTCCTTGATAACCGAATAGTCGACCAACATGTTTCGGTCGGCGGTCAATTATACGCTTCGGTTAATGAAAAAGCGACAAGCAACATCGCCGTGTGATGCCCTACCCCAAAACCCCTTGGCGGACAACGCCATGAACGCATGCTCGTCGTTGCCAAACCGGAGATGATCGACCCGCATCTATTCCCCTTGATTCATTGCATCGACAAGGTAAATTGAACACTGTCTGGAGCCGGTTATATATGTTTTGTCCGCAGTGTCGCTACGAGTATCGTCCGGAGGTGAGCAAGTGTCCTGACTGCGACGTCTGGTTGGTCAAGGAGCTGCCCGTGGAGCCAAAGCCGGAGATCGACGAGGAATCGGCCGAGACCTCGCTGGAGGTGGTCTATTCCACCTATGAGTATTCCCGCATAACGCTCGCGGCAGCCATTCTCCAAGAAGCCGGCATCTCCAATTACATCGCCGATCAGCCGGTTCACGGCATTCTTCGCGCCCCGACTCCCGGGCGCGACCCGTTTGAACTGGTAGTACGGGCGGATGATCTGGACCGGGCCGCGGAACTGCTGGAAGGGATTGACGAGGCGACCGATCTTCCCGAAGATCACAGTGGGCCGGATGAACCGCCGTCCCCATCCGACGAGCATTCGCGTGAGTAATCAGACCAGAGCAGTTCGGTCATCCGATTGGGAGTGGCTTGCGACGATCAGGTGCGGGTCGGCTCGGCCGACGATTTCCGCGATGCAGCGTAGGTGTTGAGCACACCTCGAAGCGTTCGAATCAAATCGACATTCTTGAACGGTTTCTGGAAATAGCCGTCCGCCCCCGAAGCGAGAGCGGCCTGGGGAGCAAACCGTCCGCTGTACCCGGTGATCAGGATGACCGGCAGATTCTCGTATGTGCTCTTGATATGAACCAGCAGGTCCATACCGCTCATCCCCGGCATCATGATATCCGAGATGACGGCATGGATCTCGTTCTGTTTTAGTATCTCCATCGCCTCGGCGCCGGAGGCGACGGCAATCGGCGTGAATCGCTCGATACTCAGCATATCGGTGAGGTACTCACGAATGACGGGTTCATCGTCGACCACCAGAATGCGGCGTTTTCCTTTGGCGAGCGCGGCCAGAATCCGATGGGCGATCTGCTCGTCGGTGTACGGCATCGAAATGACGTCCGTGACGCCGCGACGCAGGGCCTCGACTACGATATCGGCCGGGCAGCTTGAGCAAGTCAGAATGATCGGTATGTATTGATAGCGGACGTTATCTCTGATGGCCTGGAGTAGTTCACGGCTGCAGCAACTTTCCCGGCCCATCGTCAACAGTACGCCGTCAATCAGGTAATCACTCTCCAATGCCCGCATGGCCTGCTTGTGCGTGGTCGCCGTGACGCATTCGATGTCGAAAGCCCGAAGTACAGACGTCAGATTGCGCGACACTACAGCATCCGGCTGAACGAGAAGAATCTTGGGCATAGACGCGGCGTGCTCCAGTTGTATGGTCCTTCACCCTCCTTGACCGGGATTATCGGCAGATTCGACAACCACTTGATTCAAATTGCATTTCCGGCATGAGTGCGGTTGTCTGTCCGACAATTCCGGCAAAAGGAAGCCGCGGGAATCGCTTCCTGCGGCTCAAACAAAGGAGAGTGGCGCGTTTCTATTTCGGCCAGAGCCAGCCGAACGTGCCGGCCGTCAATAGCCCGAAGATCAAGCCGTCGAACACCGATCTGAGCGTCGCTCCCCAATTGCGCCCATACCAAATCGAGTTCTGCAGCAGCCCGAGCGAATATCCCATAAAGGCCGCACAGCCGACAAAACGAAATACCAGGAGGTAGTTTCCCCCCACCGGTACGGCGTGAAACCCGATGTACGCCGCAAAGATGCTGATGATGATGCAGTAGATGAACCAGAGCACGAGACTCTTGCCCATCTTCGGCACGCCGCTCTTGAATACCGTCATCACAATGACGGGACCCTTGGTCATCCGTTCAATGAACTCCGGCGCCTTCATCCCCTTGGCGCTTCCGGCGCACGGCAGCATATAGTCGCCGGGTTGAAGGTCGAACTTGCGGAGGGCTTCCTGAACCGCATCCTCGCTGGCCAGTTTCTTCATGTCGTTCTTGTGATACCCCAACACCATGTGAATTATGGCGCTGACGATAAACACAATCACTGCCGACAGCAGAATGGGAGCCCACAGGGTAATGAGAAAGCTCATAGTCGTTGCCTCCTGCACTTATCTGTTTGATTCGGTTGTAGTTGCAATGCCATGGCGTCGAATCGACTGCTCTTTAGCATAGCGAACGATGATCCTCATTGCAACATTCAAATCCGGGCCCCGGCCACCGGTCGTCGACCGGTCTCCAGCGGAATGCTCCGGCCCCGCGCCGGCCCGGTACCCTTCTTCACTATCATGGGGAACACGGGTCCCGATTATGCATTATAAGAGAGCAAACGGTGTGGGGGCGTTACTTGTCCGGCTTCCGGGCCGTTCCGTCGCCCCGGATAAAATGCATGCAAGCAAAAAGGATGGAAATGATACGCAAGCTCTTGTTTCGATTGTCCGTATCCGCAGCACTGCTCGTAATTGCGGCGCTGACCGGCTGCTCTAAGAATGAGGCCGCCGAACGCTTCACTCCGCCGCCTATGCCGGTGGAATCCGCGCCGGTGACCCAGGGAACGATCACCGATCGCTTTGACGCCGTCGGCACTATTGACGCCATCGACGCCATTACGGTCGTTTCAGAGATCGACGCCCTGGTGCGGGATTTGCCGTTTCGCGAGGGGACATCGGTGCCGCAGGGAACCCTGCTGGCACAGTTGGATGACACGCAACTCCAGGCCGGACTCGCCCGTGCGGAGGCGCTGCGAGACCAGAAGCAACTGACCTACGATCGCATTAAGTCGCTGGCCGACAAGGGCGCAGTGGCGCCGCAGGACCTCGATAATGCGACTGCCGATCTGAAAGTGGCGCAGGCCGAGGTGGAGATGATTCAGGCCCAGCTGGACAAGACCCGTATCAAAGCCCCGTTTGCGGGAACGGTCGGGTCGCGTCGCGTGTCGCCGGGAGCGTTTGTCCGGTCCGGGACGCCGATTACCGACCTGACCCAGCTTGACGAACTGAAAGTGACCTTCTCGGCTCCGGAACGGTACTATCCGATGTTGAAATTGAAATCACCGGTGACCGTTACAACCACGGCCTATCCCGGCGTTGCGTTCGCCGGCACGGTTGAAGTAGTCGAGCCGGTGGTGGACGAGGCCACCCGCAGCGCCCGCATAATCGCGCATGTGCAGAACCCGGAGCTAAAGCTTCGCCCCGGCATGTCTGCAAATGTCTCGGTTGTCCTCAGCACACGGCAGAACGCTCTCATGATTCCCGATGAAGCCATCTTCGCCGACGGGAACCGCACGCTGGTGTACGCGATCAAACCGGACAGCACGGTGACGCTCGTGCCGGTGGAACTGGGGACACGCCAGAGCCGAATGGTGGAAGTGCTGAGCGGTCTTAAGCCCGGCATGACGGTCGTGCAGGCCGGCCATCAGAAACTTCATGAAGGCGCCAAAGTGATGCCGGTACCGCATCAGCCCGGTGATTCCACCGTGGTGCTCGGAGAAGTCCAATGAAGTTGAGCGACCTGTCGATCAACCGCCCGGTACTGGCCACCGTATTTTCGCTAATCATCATTCTGATCGGACTGGTAGCGTATACGCGCCTGCCCGTTCGGGAATATCCCGATATCGATCCGCCGATCGTCTCCATCTCCACCTTCTACCGGGGCGCCAGCCCGAATGTCATTGAAACGGAGATTACCGAGCCACTGGAGGAGCAGTTATCGACGATCCCGGGGATCAAGACCATGAAGTCCTCGAGCCAGGAGCAGGGATCGATTATCACGATTGAATTCGAACTGAATCGGAATGTCGATGAGGCCGCCAACGACGTGCGTGATCGCGTGTCGCGTATTCGCGGCAATCTCCCCAGAGAGGCTGATGATCCGATTGTCGAAAAGGTCGACGTCAACGCTCAGGCAATCGTCTGGCTGGCGCTGTCGAGCGATCGCCACTCGAATCTCGAATTGAGCGATATGGCTGATCGGGTGCTGAAGGACCACCTCCAACGCCTGCCGGGTGTCGGCTCGGTCATTATCGGCGGCGAGCGGCGCTACGCGATGCGGATCTGGCTGGACGCCCGAAAAATGGCGGCACTGGGATTGACCACCACCGATATCGAACAGGCCATTCGCGCCGCCAACGTGGAGATTCCCGGCGGGCGCGTGGAAGGCAAGGGACGGGAGTTCGCGGTGCGAACTCAGGGAGATCTCGTGACGCCGGAGCAGTTCGCGGCCATCATCGTGCGCCAGAGCGGAGATGACTATGTCAAGCTGGGAGATGTCGCCGATGTGAAACTCGGAGCGGCCGACGATCGCACGGCGGTCCGCTACAACGGCCAGCCGGCGGTTGGGCTCGGGATTGTGAAACAGTCCAAAGCCAGCACGCTGGAAGTTGCTGACCACGTTATCGCTGACCTGCCTCAACTCACCAAGCTTCTGCCGGAGGGGATGCGGCTCGATGTTGCCTACAACTCGGCCACCTTCATCCAGGACTCGATCGATGAAGTCGGTACAACGCTGGCATTGGCAATTCTGCTGGTAGTACTGGTGATCCTGCTCTTTCTCAAAAGTTTCCGGGCAACCATCATCCCGACATTCGCGATCCCGACTTCAATCATCGGCGCGTTCGCCGTTGCCTTCTTTCTCGGGTTCACGATCAACATCCTCACCCTCCTGGCACTGGTGCTGGCAATCGGACTGGTGGTGGATGACGCCATTGTGGTGCTGGAGAATGTCTACCGCCATATGGAAATGGGGAAATCCCGTTTGCGCGCCGCGTTCGACGGTTCGCGAGAAATCGGCTTTGCCGTCATGGCGACCACCATCTCCCTCGTCGCCGTGTTTATTCCTCTGGCTTTTCTGCAGGGAAATGTCGGACGATTATTCAATGAATTCGGGCTGACCGTTGCGGTCTCCGTGCTGATCTCCGGATTTGTCGCGCTGACCCTGACTCCCATGCTCTGCTCCCAGATTCTGCGGCCTCTGCACGGGACCGGCGGCGGCTGGGCCTCGCGTTCCTTTGACACCTTCTTCGTCTTCCTCGACCGGATTTACAGGCGGTCGCTCGGGTACGCGGTACGCCATCGGGCGATTTCGCTGGCCGGAGTTGGCGTGCTGATCGTGGTCGGCGTCGTCATGCTTCGCCTTCTTCCCCGTGAACTGGTTCCGGTCGAGGATCGCGGCACCGGTTTTGGCGTGGTGATTGCCCCCGAGGGCGCCACGCTGGCGTACACCGACCGGTACATGCGGCAGATCGAGGATATTCTCATGAAAGTCCCGGAGCGGCAGGGGCTGTTTACCGCCACCGGGCTTGGGTTCAACGGTCCCGGTCGGGTGACCAACGGATTCATCTTCTTTGCGCTCAAGCCGCGCAGTGAACGACATCGCTCACAACAGGAAATCATTCAGCAACTCTTTCCGAGGATTCTGGCCGTTCCGGGCGTGCTGGCCTTCCTGATCAATCCGCCGTCGCTGGGGCAGGGATTTGATCCGCCCGTGCAGTATGTTCTGCAGGCGGATACCTACGAGGAACTGCAGGGCGCGGTCGGCGCGATGATGGCTAAGGCCGCCACACTCGGATACCTGGTCAATCTGGATACCGACCTGCGACTCAACAAACCGCAACTCGATGTCACCATCGACCGCGAGCGCGCGGCCGGGCTGGGCGTATCGGTGGATGACATCGGAACCGCGCTGGAGACCTATCTGGGCGGACGCGTAGTCGGCAATTTCAAGCGTTCTGACAAGCAATACGACGTGATCACCGAACTGAAACCGTCGGACCGATCCACTCCCGGCACGATTGACGAATTGTACGTTCGCGGCAACGGTGGACTGGTGCAACTGGCGACGGTGGTGAAGACGGATGAGACGGTGGCACCCAAAGAACTGAATCACTTCAACCGGGTCCGGTCGGCGACCATCTCGGCCAATCTCGTTCCCGGTTTCAGCTTGGGACAGGCGCTCGACGATCTCGACAAGATTGCCGCGACCTCGCTCCCGGCCGGCGTCAAGACCGATCTCGATGGTGAATCGCGTGAATTTCGCGATTCAAGTTCCGCGCTCTATTTTTTGTTCCTGTTTGCGCTGGTGTTCATATTCCTGGTACTGGCGGCGCAATTCGAGAGCTTTATTCATCCGCTGACCATCCTTCTCTCGGTGCCGCTGGCGGTCGTCGGCGCACTGGTGTCACTCTTTGTGTTCGGACAGAGCATCAACATATACTCGCAGATCGGATTGATTATGCTGATCGGGCTGGTGACCAAGAACTCGATTCTGATTGTTGAGTACTCTAATCAGCTGCGGCGGCAGGGGAAGGAGATTGTCGACGCCGTCACCACGGCCGCGGCAATTCGTCTGCGACCGATCCTGATGACATCGTTCGCGACCATATTCGGCGTGCTGCCGATCGCGATCGGGCTGGGCGCCGGCGCCGAATCACGCCGTCCGCTGGGAATCGCCGTCGTCGGTGGAATGGTCTTTTCGACTTTCCTTACCGTTATTGCAGTTCCAGTCGTCTACACTCTGCTGGCCAGATTGACCAAGGAGCGGACCGCGTCAATGACCGAAGAAGCGGCAACGCCCGTCATTCACGGGGGCGCAGTCCCGAGTACCTCGGGTACGCGGAATCAGTGACCGAAGGGGTCGACCGCGCGAGATGCTGTGCGACCAAGCAGCGATTGGTCGCGCAGCGTTAGCAAAATCCGGTAGCTGTTTTTGATTGCCAACCTCGCGGTCGGCTCGTTTCCTTCGCGGCAATCAGGAGGAATTCCGATGCCGTTGTCTCTGGTGAATCAACCGGTAAAGAAAGCGTTCGCTATCGGTACGTTTCTGCTTTCGGTCATCGAAGTACTGATTTCGGCGTTTATCGATCGACCGCTGTTCGGCGTCAACATCGGCTCGCTGCTTGGCGCAGTCGGCTGTGCGCTGGCGTTTCTGATGCTGCTGTTCGACTTTGATCACGAAAGCAACCGCGGCCCGGCTCACATCGTCATTTTCCTTCTGCTTGTCGGGGGCATGGATTATTTCGTAATCACGCGCGTAGTTCCCCGGGTCTTTGTTGACAGCGGCAGCTTGACGGTCACCGGAAAATGGATATTTGTGGGAGGTCTCGCCGTGATGAGCTTGTTTGCGCTCATTACGTATCTGGTCGTATCAGGAATGAACCCGTGGGCGGCCATTGTGGCTGTGCTGACGGGATATGCGTTCGTTATCGTGGGAGCATACTATCTGTCGTTCGTTATCGCAGGCATAGTCATAGTGCTCTACTTCGTCGCCATTGCTGCGGCCATTGTGACCGCTCTCTACTTCGCTTCCCAATTCCTTTCAAGCGCCCCCTATCCTGTGCCGCCTCCCCAACCGGTAGAACCGCGCAGACCGACGGTGCCACCCGTGCCTCCCAGAAGCCCGGGGATCAAACGACCATACAAGGCATCCCCGTAGTCCGGGAACATCGAGATCAACGCCGGACACAGTAGCGCTCGTTTACTCGCGATTACAGGATTCTTTCGAGTATCTCCACCGCCTCGCCAACCAGGTGCGGGCAAACGGTCTTCCCGACCTGTTTCTCCTCGAACTCCTGCCTGCCTTCTGATGTGTTGAGGTCGCACCCGGCCAGTTCGCGACAGACAATTGAGCCGTGACGCTCCTTGAATTGGCTCACGAACTCCCTCGCCACTTCGTACGATTTCTCTTTGGCGGCATCATCCTCTGCCTTCGACTTGCCATATTTGAAGCCGATTACCATCAGTGCTCCCGTTACGGCGCCGCAGGTGTCCCCCATCCGGGCCATTCCGCCGCCAAATGCTCCGCTGATTTTGAGCGCGGTTTCCCTGTCGAGACCCATGTGGGCGGCGTATGTCGAGAAGACGGCCTGCGAGCAATTGAACCCGCCGGCAAAGCAGTCAACGGCATCTTCGATTTTTGACTTGTTCATTCACCTCTCCGTTTCCAATGATCTGCATTCAATATACTCGGTACCGCCTCACGGCAAAAGTGCGTGCACTCCCAACAGCCAGACCAGCACCGTTGAATTCTCGCGATCGTCGATCGCCGAATCAGTGTCTTCATCCGACGCCTGAAACTAAATGGGACTATATACATCGTAATTATCTTCATCCGATTGGTTCTTCCTGCCGACAATCAAATTTACAACCGGAAGGACAACCGAGGGAAAGGAATGAGTATGCACGGTCACCGAAAGGGCCAATTGCTCATCACAGCAATTGTCGCCATAACCATCATCCTGTGTTTCGAAGTCACACCTTTGCTGGCAGCGCAGAAGATCAAGCCGACCAACGGTGATCCCGACGCGCAATCGCTGGCTAACACGCACAAATTGAGTCTCAGTTTCGGCGGATTGCTGATGAGCGGCCGGGTCACCACCGCCGTGTTGCCGACCACGCTCGGCGATTACGGCGATATGAACCCAATAGAAAGCCCGTTCGGGTTCGGGGTGTCGTTTGACTACAATGTCACCCCGAAAATGCGGCTTTTCATCGATGGCAACGCATATTCGTACCGCAAGCAGGTCGGAGTGGCGGGTGAGAACAGCGAGAGTTTCTGGGTGTACGAGATGACCGACTATGAAACCCACTACCTGCATTTCGACGATGATGCCTTTTTCGATATGCGGACCGCGGGTTTTCGTCTCGGCGTCAAGTATGATCTGCCGCGGGGCAATATGCGCCCGTGGTTCGGCATGGGTGTCGGCGTCTACAGCTGGAAAGCTGACTATTGCACGGCCGACCGCACGAAATCCTGGGGCAGCGCGACGGGAACGACTTTTGGCCCGACATTTCTCTGCGGGGTCGATTTCATGTTCGCGCGATCATCGAGACACCCGTTCATGCTCTCAGTGTACGGTGACTTCGCATCGCCGGTGGTGAAGCCGGTAATCGATAATCTGTTTATCGATGGATGGACATGGGACAATTCGGGCGGCAACCATGTCATGGGACCTTATCGTTTCGGAGTGTCTCTCGGGATATTCCAGTAATTGAGCGGATGATCATTGGCCGGAGGAACTCATCACCTGACGGTGAGTTCCTCACGGTGCCGACCCGGGGAGGGCTACGGATTGAATTAAAACCTCCGGAACTGACTACTTCGCTGAGAGTCGGACCTCATCTCTCAATCCCCGATGTTGTATTGAACCGCGTGAAGCGAAAGCGTGGCGATGTCAGTGGAGAACTTGGGATATATATCGAACCGCTGTTCTCAACCACTGGAACCGTAATGAATGCCGCGAAGCACAAGACTGACGATGTCAGCGGAGAGGTAGGGATTCG
>PQAP01000095.1:0-7035 GCA_003105265.1 candidate division GN15 bacterium
TCACCTTCGCCGTGCGATCGGTCATGCTGTCAGGTATGGCCTGAACCCGAAAAGGTATTCGGACCAACAACCGCTCGGCATCAGATGGTGCAATGGGTGCCCCGGCCCCCTCCCGCGTAATGTCATTGGCCAGTCCCACCACCATGGCATCGACTCCACTGCCGGAGATGGAGCGCACGTGCACCAGATCCCACCCCGACGAAAGTGTGCCAGCGGTATCAAACGCCTCTTCAAGAAGGGCAATATCCGGTCGATCCAGCTTGAGCCAGAACTGGTAGCCCACAACCGTGTCGGTCGTATTTCGAATATAAACGCCCAGCAGACCGGTAGCATCGAATCTGTTGACCTGAACTTGCTCTGCGCGAATGGTCAACGCTGGAGTGCCGCCGACATTCGCCGCCGTGACAATGCACACCAGCCAAAAACACCACCAGCATGGGGTGTAGATTCGTGATAAGAGGATTCGCATGTACAGACCGCTCTCCTCGAATTGGCTAAAGTTGAGATGTAAGAACGTCTGTTAGCAGTTGTGAAATATGTAAGTCCTTATGGTGTGTATAATATGCACCACGTTCCCCCCGTAGTCAAGAGAAATCAACCTCCCAACTGCACTTTTGCCGGAGACTCTCCGGATTTGTCAAGCGGGGAGTTCAGGCCATCAGCGACATAAAACGGCGGCTCCGCCGTACGCGTACCAGCAGCCGATCCATGATGATAATACCGCCCAGCGTAACCGCCGACAGCATGGCGGTCATCGGTTTGAGATTGAAGTCGGCTGCATACGTGCTGATATCCGTTCGCGCGCTGCTGACGCCGCTGCTCCAGAGCTCCGTGAATTGCGCCAGCAGATTCTGAAGCGCCGCCGGACCCATAACTACCGCCGAAACCGCCACCGCTCCGACCACTGTCGCGCCAATCCAGAGCCACTGCGGAACAGTCTCCTGCGAACGCACCGATAGCGGCCGCGCTGTTTCCACCTGCTCCATTATGCGATCGGTGAAGTTCGCCGGCAATTCCGGAAAACGGACAGTATCCAGCGACGCGAACAGCTCGCGGTAGGTGCCGAGCGTCTCACGGCACTCACTGCATTCCAGCAAGTGCGCCCTTGCGTCTGCCGGGAGGACGGCCCGCTCGTCCAGAAATTCCTGAATAAGGTCTTCGCTCAGATGTTCGCTAATCATACTTCTTCCCATTGGTATTTGGCTGTCAGCCGCTCTTTCAACATCTTGCGGGCGCGGAAAAGATGACTCTTGATTGTCCCTTCCGGCATGGTGAATACCTGTGCAATCTGCTGAAGACTCATGTTCTCCAGATGAAACAGCACCAGAATGGTTCCGGGAATCGGCGGCAGCTGGTCGATTTCACGCCGCACGATGGTCGCCGTGTCGTCGCTTTCATGCCGATAATCCGGCCGCCACATTTCGCTCGCCGACCACTCCGGTCGCGAATCTTCCACTCTATCCGCAAACCCATCGTCGATTATCAACTGCTTCCGGCTCAGCGCGGTCAGGCAGGTGTTATACGCGATCTGCGCCACCCACGTGGACAGCTTCGAACCAAAGCGGAAACTGCCCAGATTCTGGTACACTTTGACGAATACTTCCTGACAGATATCCTCACGGTCCTGCGACTCCGGAATCATTCGAAACACGATATGGCTCACCAAGCGCTGGAATTCTTCCACCAGCAGGCGGAACTGCTCCCGCTTGCCGGCCAGAATTGCTTCCACTATTGCCCGGTGATCCGTCATAGGTATGAGACTGGTCTCAGAGTCGAAAAGTTGCACGAAAATCTTTCCGCCGACTGCAACCTTGTGACCTGGCCTTCAGTCAGATAGACAGAAGCAAGGAAAACCCTTTCGTTACCTGAAGGAGGCGACCATGGATATCGACGTCACTGCCATTCTGATTACTTTTATCGTGTTCGGATCGGTCGTGAGCATCATCAGGGCGGTGGGAGACCACCGCGTCAAAATGAGGTATTTGGAGAAGGGCCCCGACGACCTGCCTACCAAGCCAATTGACTTGAACCTCGGCAACGGGTACGGTTCATCCCTCAAATGGGGGCTGGTGTGCCTGTTTGTCGGATTGGCGCTTTTCCTCATGGAAATGATGCCGCAGTATTTCGAAGAGGAGGCGGTGCTCGGCGGCATGTTCATTGCAGCCGGCGTCGCCCTGCTGTTGTATTACCTCCTCACCGACAAGAAGAAGAAGCAGCTTCAGCAGAGTTAGCAACCGGGACCTCAAAGGCAACGTGAGGTCTCGCTCCATAGACCCCGAACCTGACCGCGGTTCGGGGTTTTTCTATTCTCTGACGAGGACTGTCTATGGTCAGCGAATCGTGGGAATCAGTGCCGGTTCAACTCGCACGAGATACACCTTCCGGTCTTTCCCCTTGAGCTTCAGCCGGAGCTCGTTCCCTGAGCGGTCAACCGCCGTTCCGATTCTCCCCAGAGTCTTATGGGATCCATATAGCCGTGCGACCGGAACGTCGTCTTCGCGGCTCACGCTTTCGATTATCGCGGCATGCCCCTTGTAATGCCCCGATGAACTACTGATCCAGTACTGGATAAGATCACCCGGTTTCGCAGAATCTGCCGGGATTGCGCGGCCTATCGGCAGTACGCGCGTCAGCGCATACTGCACACCCCGTGTACGCTCATCTTCGGCGGCGACCACGCTGTCGAGCTTCCGCATGGGTAATCCGGATATGAGAACCGCCTGCGATTCCTGATCCGTCAACTCTCGCCCGATCACCCGCTCGACCACTGCCTGAAGGAATTGTGTGCAGTCAATTTGCCGACGTGAGGGATTGGGGCCGTATCTGAATCCGGCGTATGTCGTCGCGGCCAGTTCCTGCGCGGTCGCCAGAACGTCGATCGAACCGCTCCCCGCACCCGACTTTGAGGAATCTGTTGGCTGATCCTCGGCTAAAGCCGGTCCGCCCGGAAGCGTCAGCGCAAGATAGATAACAATGGCGCGGGAAAGAGACATCACTCCCCGGTGTATTCGCAGCGAGTGGTCGCCGTCTCGTAAATCGTGATTCGGCTGAGAATCGGAAGGTGCGGCTTGATCTGCTTCCAGAGCCAGCATGCGATATGTTCGGCAGTCGAGACCGGCAGCCCCTCGACGTCGTTCAGGTGCCGATGGTCCAGTTGCGCGATGATCGGCCCGACTATCCGCTTCAACTCGGCGTAGTCGATCAGAAAACCGGTTTGCGGGTCGACTTCGCCGTAAACCTCGACCGCCACCCGGTAGCCGTGCCCGTGCAACTGATAGCAGGGGTGGTCTTTCGGCAGATGATCCAGCCGGTGCGACGCTTCGAAATGGAAATCTTTTGACAGCCGTACTTTCATGTCTTAACGCTCGTTTTCACCGTCCGCGCTCATTTCCCCACGCCAGTATATGCATTCGCGGTGAAAAGCGAAAGCCCGTCCGAAGGCACTCCACCAGCACTACCGGCATGGTCTCAAGCTGTCGGGCGCGCGTCATCCCCTCCGGCATCAGCATAACCGATTCACGCGGTACTATCGGCAAATAGACTCGCTCGATCTCGTCGACATCGCCCCGATTCCGCACCACAAATTTGAAATCAGCTTTGTTCGTCTCGGCAATGGCCGCCAGTGCCCCGGGGATGACATTACTTTCTACCGGCCGGCCATTATTGCTCAACTTCGGCGAACAATTCCACCAGGTGATTGCGCGCAGCATATTGTCGGACGGCACAATCGTGCCGTTAGTCTCGATCTCAAAATAAGTGAACCCGGCGCTCCGCAACACGTCGATTACCGCGGGAATCCGGTCCTGGTGCAACATCGGCTCGCCGCCGGTGAACACAATATGAATCGGCGCGCGTTCGGCGCCGGACCGCAACAGGCCGACAGCACCTTGTGCGATCTCTTCGGCCGTTTGCAGCTTCCCTTTGTCAACCTTGTCGACGTCCCAGGTGTAGCGAGTATCGCACCACGAACAGCCCAGGTTGCAGTAGGCAAACCGTATGAATATTGCCGGACATCCGGCATGCCGCCCTTCTCCCTGCACCGAATAGAAGGTCTCTGTCACCGGAAGTTGATTGCCGAATTCACTCGGCCATGGGGCCAGTTTGGGCGTGTACTCCATACGATATCAGACCAATGGCGCAGCGGCATAGCGGGTGGGATCAAGAATTCCGGCCTCGAGAAATCCCTTCCGGCGCAGTAGACAACTGTCGCAGCCACCGCATGCGCGGCCATCGGCATCGGGGTCATAACAGCTCAGTGTGAGCGAATAATCCAGCCCCAGCCGCGTGCCCAGCTTGATTATCTCAGCTTTGCTCTGGTCGATTAGCGGCGCAGCTACGGTGATCTTCCGCCCTTCCACGCCCGACCGTGTCGCCAGATTCGCCATTGTTTCAAATGCGTCAATGAACTCCGGGCGGCAGTCCGGATAGCCCGAATAGTCAACTGCGTTTGCGCCGATAAATATCGTCGCGGCTCCAATCACTTCAGCCAGCGCCAGCGCTATTGAGAGGAAGATCGTGTTGCGCGCCGGGACATAGGTGATCGGGATATTATGCCCGATTCGGTCCGGATCGCGGTGTTTTGGAACACTGATATCGGCAGTCAGGGCAGACCCGCCGAAGGCCGCAAGGTTCAGCGGGAACACGATATGCCGCTTCACCTTCTGCGATTCCGCCACCCTCCGGGCCGCCTCGAGTTCCACCCTGTGCCGCTGGCCATAGTCGAAACTCAGCGCAATGGTGTCAAACCCCCGGTCAATCGCCACAGCCAGCGTGGTGGAGGAATCGATACCGCCGCTGAGCAGCACCACAGCTGGCTTCTTGAGCTTGTCTACATTTGCCATACCATCGAGTCCTTCGGGCCACAAATATAGAACAATCTATAAGCCGCGCATGCGAAATTGTTTAGCACTCTGTGAGCAGCCGCAATGGTCCGATCGGAGTCCCTCGGCCACCCGACAAATGTCCGCTGGCTCGAAGGAAGTCGAGAACCGTTACCCCTCGGGTAGGTCCTGACTTGCCGAAGGCAAGTTGTGACCTGCCCGCAACCGTTGTCTTTTACCGTCGAATTCCTTATCCTTCCCCCATGACACAGTCCCAATACGAAGGCCTCCAGTCCGATATCCGGCAGTGGCAGACGCCGGCAATTGAAACTTTTGCCAACATTTACCCGGACCGGGATTACGAGATCCGGATGACCACCGCCGAATTCAGTTGTATTTGCCCACGCACCGGTCTGCCCGATTTTGCCGAGCTCCGGCTCACCTATGTTCCGGACAAGCTCTGCATCGAGCTCAAGAGCTTCAAAGAATATCTGCTGGCCTACCGCAATAAGGGGATATTTCACGAGAATGTCGTCAATCGCGTGCTCGATGACATCATCGCCGCCGCCAAACCGCGGAAAGCCCGGCTCGAAGGGATTTTCAACGCCCGCGGCGGCATTCAGACGTCCGTCGTGCGCGAATTCACTCAGTCGTGAATCGCTGCCGGCTGTCAGTCGGCTGACTCCGAAGACTTCTGAAACCTTTGTGGTCCTGATTTCTCGCCACTCGTTATTCCCTGATCGACCATCGTGACATCGTAGTTGCGGGCGCTGCCGTTCGATTGTAGCTTGGTCCACAACATAACCTAACTTGTACAACCGGGCTCTATGCTCGCGAGAGGATAGAATGTACATCAGCGCTTGTCTTCGACGGTGTCTCCTTACTATTGCCGCCGTCGTCGTTTTCACATCTGCGGTTCTCGCAGCGGAATCATCACCGACAACATTCTCGCCTGTGCTCAGGTTTTCGTACACCCAGCGCATGCGAATTGAAACCTATGACAACACCACCTGGCTGGCGGCCGATTCACTCGCCGGTTCCAGTTACTATCGTCAGCGCGTCAGCTTGATGGCCCAATACCGGCCATCCGCCAAAATCGAACTTGCCCTCAAGCTGACCGAGGAAATGCGGTATTACTTTGTGCCGGAAAAAAGGAGGACTGATTTCGATCAGTTGTTTGTCGATCAGCTTTACGCGCGCCTCGACAGCGTCGGCCGAAAGCCGGTCAACGTGATCCTCGGCCGGCAGAACGTCGAATTTGGCGAAGGGTTTCTGGTGATGGATGGAGGGCCCCTTGACGGCTCCCGCTCAGCTTACTTCAATGCCGCCCGCGCCGATTGGACGGTCAAATCGGGGCAGACCCTGACGTTGGTGGTTGCCTATCAGCCCCGCTGGGATGGCCTGCTGCCGGTCATTCACCAACACAACCGCTACAAGCTGCTCACGGAACAGAACGAGCTGGGGTTCATGCTGCACTACAACCGCCCGACCGCCAAAGGCGTCTTGCAGGCCTACCTCCTGCGAAAGCAGGCAACCGCCTATCAGAAGTATCCGCGCATCGATCTCAACTGTCTTGGCGCGCGCGCGAAAATGCCGGTTGTGACGCGACTGACCGCAACCTCGGAAGCCGCGATTCAATTCGGACGCCGCGGCGGACAGGATCAGTTTTCGTTCGGCGGCTATCTGTACGTCGATTGGGCCACCGGCTGGCCGGAGTTGTGCCCCCGTACAGTTACTCTCGGCGGACTTTTCCTGAGCGGTGATCGCTATACCACGTCCAGGTACGAGGGATGGGACCCGTTCTGGGGACGCTGGCCCAAATGGAGCGAGTCGTACGCATATGCGCTGGCGAAGGAACGCGCCATCGCGTACTGGACCAACATGGCGTCGCTATTCGCTCGAACGACGGTCACTCTCACTCCGGTCCTCGACCTGAATTTCGAATTTCACCACCTTACCGCGCCTCGATATACCGACCCGACTGCCGCCTTCCCGGGCGGCAACGGCCGGACGCGCGGCAATCTGACCATCATCAAGTTGACCTACAAAGCAGACAAGAACCTTACCGGTCACGTGCTCTATGAGAGCTTCCGGCCGGGGGATTTCTACAAACCAACCGCATCTGCCTACGGCTGGATGCGCATGGAAGTAATGCTCAAGTTCTAACTCTCCCGGAGAACTGTATGCTGATTGTCAAAACCATCGTCATTGCCGC
>PQAP01000095.1:7288-14169 GCA_003105265.1 candidate division GN15 bacterium
CGGATCAAGCAGATGTCGATTGAGATGAAGGTCGACACCCTTCCCGAATTTCTCGAAAAACGGTATCAGTCTCCCGCCATGAAGCTATTCAGTTCAGTCGCCATTTTTGTCTTCTTCGTTCCCTATTCGGCGGCCGTGTTTATCGGCCTGTCGTACTTGTTCAAGGTCAACTTCGGTATCGAATACTCGCTGGCGCTGATTCTCATGGGCCTGTTCACGGCCGTCTACCTGGTGCTGGGCGGGTACAAGTCGATGACCCTGATCGACGTTATCTTCGGCATCATCATGGCGGTTGGCTCGGTCGTTCTGATTGGCAGCACGATGAGCTCCGGCGGCGGCCCCGGAGCCATTGCCGACAAGCTTGCTTCCTTCCATCCCGACCTGACTTCCGTGGTCGGCCCGCCCGGCCTCTGGTCGCTTTTCTGTCTGTTCTTCCTCACCAGCTTCGCGCCGTTCGCCATGCCTCAGTTGGTGCAGAAGTTCTATGCGATCAAAGACAAACGTTCCATTCGCATCGGGATGGTGGCCTCGACCATCTTTTCGCTCCTCATCGCCTGCGCCGCGTATTTCACCGGCGCCACCACCCGCGTCTTTCTGACTCCGGAAAACACCCCCGCTGCCTTCAGCGGCGGTAAACCGGTTTTCGACGCCCTCATGCCGGAGTTCCTGACCAAGGTGGTACCGGAGTCGCTGGCTGTCCTGATGCTGTTGCTGATTCTCTCCGCTTCGATGTCCACTCTCGCCGCCCTGGTGCTCATCTCGAGTTCGTCCGTCGCCAAAGACTTCTACGCCGGCTTCATCAATCGTAATGTCTCCGACCGGCGTCTGACTCTGCTCATGCGCGTCTGCAGTGCGTTCTTTGTCTGTCTGTCGGTGATTCTGGCCTATTTCCGGCCCGCGACGATTGTCAGCATTCTCGGCATTTCATGGGGAGCGATCGGCTCGCTCTTCCTCGGCCCGTTTGTCTGGGGGCTGCTGTCCAAACGAATGACCGCTTTCGGAGCGTATGCTTCCGGCATTGCGGGGCTCGGCACCTGCATGGTGCTCTATCTGACCGGGACGCCGTCCCCGCAGGCGGGCACAATCGGCATGATTGTCTCGCTGGTGGTCAATCCGCTGATCAGCTTCCTCATCCCCGGAAGCCGGACGGCATAGGCAAAAAAAGCCGCTTCATCCGAAGCGGCCTTATCTCAATCGTATCTCCCGCGAGGCCTACACATCCACCTCGTCGGGATTCGTCGCCGGACGCGTGAGCGTCTCGGCCACACCCGTGATTTCGCCGACATCCTTCTCTTTGAGCTTCTCTTTGTGCTTCTTGAGCTGGGCTTTCATCTTGTCGACCGCCAGCGAGATCGACTTGTACATGTCGTCGCTGTCGCCCGTACCGGTCAGCGTGTCGCGGGACACCTTGACACGGATTTCTGCCAGGCGCCTGTGCCGCTCGACATCAAGGATCAGTTCCGCGGAGATGATGTTTTCGTGAAATCGAGTAAGCCCCTCTATCTCTTCTTCGGCCTTCGCTCTGATCTGAGGGGTGAGATCAAAATGGCGAGCCGTCAGTTTCACCTGCATATCCGCTTATCTCCTTTCCCGAGGACAAGAGTCCGATTCCTGTAACGCGACTCGCGCGCACTTCGGCGCCGTCGCTCCGACTCCCCGCGTGTTTGTCCGTGAATGCCCCATCATTGATTTATACACGCAAAAGGAACGACTCGCACCGGCAGCAGTCAAACATAACAATTGAAACCGCATAAATGAATTATGCGAGGCGCCTCAGCACCCGGCGCTTCGCGACTAACGAATTGAACGACAAAGCATTAAGAGAGTCCCGGATTGATCACACCCGCTTGCGGAAACGGGCTGGCTTGATTCCGAGCTCCTCGCGGTACTTGGTTACTGTCCGTCGCGCCAGCATAATCTTCTCTTCCTTGAGACGCTTGAAGATATCCTGGTCGGACAGCGGCTGCTCCGGATCCTCGGCCTTAATAATCTCCTCGATCCGCTGCTTGACCGACCGCTTCGAGAGGTCTTCCCCCCCTTCGCTGGCGATGCCGGAATTAAAGAAGTACTTGATTTCATACACGCCCAGGGGCGTCTGGACATACTTGCCGCTGGAGACGCGGCTGATGGTCGCCACGTTCATATCCACCTTGCGGGCAATGTCTTCCATGATCAGCGGCTTCAGGAACGCCGGCCCTTTCTCGAAGAACTCCTTCTGTTCCTCGATAATCGCCTCCATCACCCTGATCATCGTTCCCCGGCGCTGATTGATAGCGTTGAGCAGCCACCGCGCCTGTTCCAGCTTCTGCCGAATGTAGTCCTTGGTGTCCTTGCTGCTGGTGCCGCCCCGCTTGATCAACTGTTTATAGCCGGCATTGATCCGAAGGCGCGGGACATTCTTGTCATTGTGGTAGACGAGATAATCGTCCCCGAACCGTTCGACTATCATATCCGGAACCACCGGCATGGCGCCCGACTCAAACCGCCCGTAGGTCGGTGTCGGCGCCAGCGCCTTGATAACCTCCATCGCCTTCTGCACCCGGTCGACCTGCACCCCCATCAAGCGGGCAATCTGAAGGATCGATTTCTTCTCGAGGTCCTTGATGTGTTCGTCGACTATCCGGTACGCCAGGGTATTCTCCTGCCCCTTCTCTTTCAACTGCAGGAGCAGCGACTCACGAAGATCACGACTGCCGACCCCGGTCGGGTCGAACTTCTGGATCATCTTGAGGACTTTATCGATCTTGGCTTCTTCGAGCTGAAGTTCGGCGGCCATCTCCGGTACGCTGATCGCCAGATAGCCGTCCGGATTGATGTTGCCGATGATGTACTCGCCGATGAGATGCTCCTCCTCGGACAGCTTCAAGAACGACAGCTGCTCGGTGAGGTGGCTGTACAGATTGTCGGTAGACTGAGCCATCCCCTCGAACCGCTCTTCATCCTGCTCCCGCTGCTCGCGGACTTTGTAGCCCTCGTCATCCTCCGCCAGATACGCATCCCAGTCGATCTTTTCGTTGGCGGGTTCCTCGGCCGGTTCGTTTTGCGCGATTTCCGGCTCCGGCGCCTCAAGGGTATCGGCCTCCTGCTCCGTCTCGAGTTCGTCGATCTCCTCAAGCAGAGGATTGATCGCCAGCTCCTGTCGAAGAGTCTGCTCCAGCTTCAGAATCGGCATCTGGAGCATCTTCAGCGACTGGATAAGCTGCGGGGCCAGAATTTGCTGAAGGCCAAGTGATTGTCTAATTTCAATCTTCATATGTCAGACCGTTGACCGACATGACGCTGTCGATCGCTGTACTTGCCGCTGTTCTACCCTTATTATCGGTTCAACCGTATAGCCGATTTACCTCTTCATTCCAGTTCGTTCAGTTATTCAACACCGCAGAGCGCTGCGGTATTTCAATTCAATCGAAATTTCTCACCCAGATATATCTTGCGCGCTTCCGGATCATTGGCCAGAAACTCCGAGGTCCCCGCTTTGAGTATTTTCCCGTCGCACATAATGTAGGCCCGATGGCAGATAGACAGCGTCTCGCGCACGTTGTGATCCGTTATCAGCACACCCAGTCCCCGCTCCACCAGCCGCGCGATGATTTTCTGAATGTCCTCCACCGCCAGCGGGTCGATCCCGGCAAACGGCTCATCGAGCAAAATAAACTTCGGTTCGTTCACCAGGGTGCGCGTGATCTCCACCCGGCGGCGTTCACCGCCCGACAGCGTATACGCCATATTCTTCCGCAGGTGGGCGATATCCAGCTCCCTTAGCAGATCTTCCAATCGCTGCTTTCGTTCCTGGCGGGTCATCTTCCGGAACTGGAGTATTGCCCGAATGTTGTCCTCCACCGACAGCTTCCGGAACACCGAGGCCTCCTGGGCCAGGTACCCGATGCCGAGCTGGGCCCGGCGGTACATCGGCAACTTGCCGATATTGTGCTCCCCGAGAAACACCCGGCCGCCGTCCGGTCGAATGAACCCGATAATCATATAGAAGGTGGTGGTTTTGCCGGCCCCGTTCGGGCCCAAAAGGCCGACCACCTCCCCCGGCTCCACCGTCACCGAAACATCGTTCACCACCGCCCGTTTGTGGTAATACTTGACCAATCCTTCCGAATGGAGCGTCGTCATATTTGAAATATAAACCGCCTCAAAAATCTATCCAACCTGTTTCTGTACGCACACATTTTGCTACTTATTACCGCACGTCCAGCCAAAAAGATTCCCCATCGGACAGAAATTGTGTACCTTAGCGGCTTGTATAACGCTGAAAGGGACCGCCGGGTCCAATGGCATGAACAAGGGTTAACATTCTCCTATGAAACGACTTCTCTATCTGGCTTTGCTGCCGGCCCTCCTTGCGGCCTGCTCGAAATTATCCGATCAGTCGCCGCAAGGTCAGTATGATCGGGCTATGAAGCAGGTCGGGCGCCTTGAGTTTGTTAAGGCCGAATCGACCTTCGTACAACTACAACGGGCCGACAGCGTGACCCCGCTCGCCGACCGGGGGCTGGCTCAAACATACGAGCAGAAACTCTGGTGGCTCGATGCCCTCGGACACTACCTCCGCCTGCTCGACAAGCGGGCCGAAATGGCCGAGGCCGAAGGCGGAGCGGTCCGTTGCTTCTATAATCTGGGTTCGTACTTCGATGCCTCCCGCACCGTTGAGCGATGGGTGACACTCGCCCCGGATGATGTGCAGCCGTACTATTGGCAGGCCCTCACACTTATCCAGACAATGGACCTTGCCGGCGCCTCGCAGGCGCTCAGGAAAGCCGAGGAGAAAGGTCTTGACGGTGCCGCCGCCCGCCTCCTTGAGGCCAGAATCAAGTGGCTTCAGGGCTCCTACGATGCCGCCATTTCGACGGCGGCGCAGGGTATCGGCGCCAGGTCCAAAGCCGACGAGTATTTTGTCGCCCTCGCGGATTATTACGCTGAGCGCGGCATTCCTGACTCCGCCGTGTCGGCGGCCCGACAAGGGTACGATGAAAACCCGAGTCCGTTCACCGCGTGGCGATGTCTCGATTTCTGTGATCGATATCAGCGCTTCTGGGCGGCTCGCCGGCTGCTCAGTGACTGGGACGCACGGGATAAGGAGAAATCCGTATCCGAGGTCCTGCACTTCTACTCTGCTCTCGCAGCCGACGACAGGTCCAAATTGACCGTCATGCCGGACCAGATTCTCGTGAAAGCGCCCGGCGCGGTCACCTCGCTGGTCCTTTCCGCTCTCGCCTATCGGGCCCTGTACAGCGAGACTGTCAGCGCCGACTTTCTCGACCAGGCCACCACTGTCGCCTGCGCCGGTTTGCCGGAAAGTTTCAAGGAGTATATCGGCGCATATGTGGGGTACAGCTATGCCCGATCGTACAATCGCGACGGAGCCGCCCAGCAGCTGTTGGCAGTCAAGGGGTGGCGTACTGACACGCGCGAATTCCGGGCAGCGATCTATACACAGATGACCATCAGCGGCGGCGTCCCTCAGGCCGAAAAGATGTGGGATACGTTGGGACCTCTCCATGGCCGTGACCCGATCTGGTTAACCGCATTCGGCGATGCATACGCGAACGCCAAGGGTGTGCCGTTCAGGATGGGGCAGAAATTCTACCGCATGGCTCTTGATGTCGCGCCGACATACCGGCCCGCCTTCGTTGGGATGGTCCGAATGGCGATCGCCACCGGTTCTTACCAGGAAGCGATCAACGCGTTTGACTCGATGAACCAGTTCGGACCAATGTCCCCCGAATTGACCGATCTGAAAACCATAGCGTTGGCCGGGGTCGGCCGCACCGACGAGGCGATCGCCCTGTTCAAACAGAGCTTTTCCCAGTATCCGCAGGATATCGCAACCGCCCGAAAGCTTGTCGATATTCTCGGCATCGCTCTGATGCCCGAAAAGATTCGGGATCTGATGCAATTCTGCGTGGGCGCCGCCAAAGACAACCCCGACGCCTATGAACTTGCCGCCCGGGCGTTACTTGATTGGGGTTATGCCGACGAAGGCCTGCAAACTGCGCGCAGCGGCCTTGCCCTCGAAGCCGACAACCTCCGGCTTCAGGCACAGGAAGCGCGCGGACTGTACGCGACCGGCCGGAAGGACGAAGCCAAAGCGGCCTTTGACAGAATCCTCGCCGAGGATCAGACGCAGGGTGAGGCCGCCATGTATTATTCTCTCGCTCTGGCTGAGTCCGGCGCCGATGCCCGGCGCGCTGAACTGATGGCCCAGCACGCCCTGGTGATGGTGGCGCCCGACCTGTACCCGGCCAAGAACCTGGCCAAAGTCTACTTCGCCCTGGGGCGGTATATCAATAGCCGGGAGGCGCTCCTGCGGGCCGCGGTCATTTCGCCGAAAGATCCTCAGGTGTGGTATCTGATGGGTATGTGCCAGTATCACGAGAAACTTCCGGAAGCCCGCGAAAGTTTGCAGAAGTCCATAGCTCTCGGGTTGACCGGTGACAGTCTGACAAAGGCGCAGGAGGCGTTGCGGCAACTCTGAAAAAAAAACAGCCCGCCGATGGACTGATCCTGATCACGGGCGGCGCCGGATATATCGGCTCAATGCTGGTGGCGCAATTGCTCGCGGCCGGGCATCGGGTCCGGACGATCGATTGCCTCATTCACGGCGGTATGTCACTCTTGCCGTGGCTTAGTCACGCCCGGTTCGAACTCGTTACCGGCGACATCCGCAACAAAGCCGATCTCGAACGGTCACTCGACGGTGTGACCGGCATTGTCCATCTGGCGGCAATTGTCGGCGATCCCGCCTGCCGTGACAATCCTGAGCTGGCCAGGCAGACCAACGCCGATGGATCAATGCTTCTATGCGATCTGGCCAAAGCCCGGAAAGTCGGACGATTTGTCTTCACGTCGACGTGCAGCAATTACGGAAAGAT
>PQAP01000096.1 GCA_003105265.1 candidate division GN15 bacterium
TCGACCTGTCCGACTTGAGCGCGCTGGTAAGCTACCTGACGGGTGGCGGGTACGTCTTGCCGAACTGCCCATGAGAATACGTCAGCATTGACTTGACGAAGGCCGCCCCTGACCGGGGCGGCCTTTTCTTTTCCCCGGTTACGCCGTCAACAATCTCATCGCTTCCGGACTGTCAAAACTGCCGGAAAGTACGATAATGATAGTAACCATATGCCGGTACGAGATATTCTGCAATTGGGAAACGAGATACTCTGGGAGCGATCCGCGCCCGTGTCGGAAGTCGGTTCGGATGAGATCGTTACGACGATCACCGATCTGAGCGACACGCTGGCTGATTTTCGCCACCGACGCGGCTTCGGGCGAGGCATAGCGGCTCCCCAACTCGGCGTCCTGAAACGGGTGATATACGTCCGCACCGAATCGGCCGGATTCGACGGCCCGCTCATCAATCCGGAGATCACGTGGCGGAGTTGTGGGCAGATGGAGGTGTGGGATTGCTGTTTCAGCTTCCCCAGTCTGATGGTCAGGTTAGTCCGCGCCCGCGAGATTCACGTCAAATATTTGGCGAGCACGGGTGAGGAACGCCAATTGAAGGCCTACGGTGATTTTTCGGAACTGCTCCAGCATGAGATCGATCACCTTGACGGCATTCTCGCCTGTGACCGCGCCCTGTCCGCCCGCGATTTCGTGACCAGGGACGAATGGCTGCGGCAGCGCCGGTTCCGAACGTGATGCGTGCCGATTGGAGTGATAAATCATCATTGCGGCAGTTGACAGTATAGTCCATTATTGGTATAATCTAGCAGACATATCAATTCAGCTCCGGGCGGTTCTATGGTGCGGTCTATTCCAATCATTATCACAGCATTGGGGGTACTTATAGCCGGAGAATCAGCGCCGGCTGTTACGGCGGATCACAGTTCCGTCGCCAAGTTTCAAAGCGTTCCGGCGTCGGCCATCCTGCAGGCGCGCAGCCAATTCAACATCTTCTACGGGCACACATCGCATGGCAGTCAGATCGTTACCGGTATGGCGATGGTCCGTTCGCTGGATACGCTGTACCGGTACAATGAGGGTTCCGGCACGCTCGATCTCGAGGAGTACGGAGATGATCTCGGTCTTTACGGCGATACCAGCTGGGCTCCCATCACCCGGGCCCGGCTCAATCAGCCGGGAAACAATATAAACCTGGTGATGTGGTCATGGTGCGGCGGTGTCTCGGACAACAGTGAGGAGGGAATCAATCTCTACCTGAATACCATGTCGAAACTGGAGCAGGACTATCCGAACGTCATATTCATGTACATGACCGGCCATCTCGACGGCACCGGTCCGACCGGCAATCTGTATGTCCGCAACAATCAGATTCGTGCCTACTGTCAGACCAACAACAAGGTGCTGTTCGATTTTGCCGATATCGAGAGTTACGATCCCGACGGTAATTACTTTCCCGACGCGGCTGATGACTGCGCCTGGTGCAGCGACTGGTGCACTACGCACCCCTGCCTGGATTGCGGCGGTTGCGCTCACTCCCACTGCCTGAACTGCCATCTCAAAGGCCAGGCCTTCTGGTGGCTGCTGGCGCGGCTCACCGGCTGGCAGGAGGGGCCGTGCTGCGACGGCGTGCGCGGCAACGTGAACCTGTCGGGCATTGTCGACCTGGCGGACCTGAGTGCGCTTGTAAGCTATTTGACGGGCGGCGGATACCACCTGCCGTGCGCCGACGAGGCGAATGTTAACAGCGCAGGCATCGTAGACCTGAGTGACCTGAGCGCATTGGTCAGTTATCTCACCGGCGGCGCATATGTGCTGCCCAACTGCCCGTGAAGACGAGCGCATTTTGTGCGAGTGGCCACCAGAATGCGTGGAAAGGTCTTGCCCACGGCCGGCTGGAAACGTATATGTATATGTACATCAGGACAGACTTCCGCGATCGCTGTATCGAATAAACGTTGATCGCTATGAGCATGCGTGAATCGCTCAAGCAATGTGAGGTAAGTATGTACAAGATTTTTGTACTGCTGTTGGTGATTATCGCCTCGGTGCTGGGCTGCAGCCGGCAGGCGCCCGATCAGTCAGCCGACACGGGCAATCGGCAGACAGCTCAGGAAGCCAACAAGTTGCTCACCGCCAACCAGCCCACCGATGATCAGGTGAATACTACGATCGAGCAAGTGGCGATCGATGATTCGCTGGTGCGGGCTCATGACACTATGCTGGCGGTCTACTCGATAATGATGCTATGGGGACAGATTCCGCCGAGCCCCGCCGACACGACCCCGGTGTATGACTGGTCCGGAAACGCCTCTGTGAACGGTGTGGGACGGTATGCGGTGGTCAGTCCGATCGACTTCGAGCCGGGTCTGGATTACCTGTTACCGGTCAGTGATCCTACGACGATCGCGTGGCATTCTACCACTGACAGCGATATTGACGGCCTGGCTACGCTCCTGGTGATGCGCCGCGATGTTCAGTATGTGGTCGAACCGCACTTTGTCTTCAGCACCGGAATGGCCTCGTTGGATGTGCCGATCAGTCGGCTGGAGAAATTCGACACGCTGATCATGGTCAACAATCGGCAAGCTCTCGCCATCAAGGCCTGGCGGATCTATCGCCCTGTCTGTCCCAAGGGAACGGTGACGGGAGAGTGGGTTCGCTTCAATAACAACGGCGACAGCGGCACATTCAGGGGAACGTTCAATATGCCCGATGGCACGCCGGCTCACGAAGTGATCGGGAAATTCTGGACTGATCCTGACGGAAACCGCTATCTGGAGGGCTGGTGGAGCGGCGGAATGTTGACGGTAATCGCCGGTGAAGTGAAGGGGACCTGGTCATTTCTGGATCCTTCATTGTGTCCGATGTGTGGCGTCGGCTATGGGGAGTTCCACGGCACATGGCGCACGGTCTTGAGTGACAGGCACAGTGGTGATCTCCGAGGCGTATTCGGTATCGGTCCCGGCCCCGGGGCCACCAAAATGCCGTTCCATGGCGTGTGGAGAGAAGATTGCGAGACGCCCACCGATCAGGTGAACTGATTCCAACATCTTGAGAGAGCAATTCAAGTGACATGCCCCTGTGGTCGGAACGACCGCAGGGGTTTACTTTCTTCGCGTCACGCTAGAGCGCCGGCCTCGAATGTCACCGCCTTGAGAGCGGCATCCACATAGAAATACTGCTCTTTCGCGAACGGCACGAACGCCAATTGCACCGAGATCGGGTTGAACCCGGAATCGATATTCGTGCGAATCTCCCGTCCTGCCAGATCCCGGTGCCAGAGCAGTTCGACCATCGTCAGGGCCTCGCGCAGCGAAACCGTGGCCGGAGCCGAGGCAGGGGAGAGTGTTTCAATCTGAGCAAATTCTATTCTGCCGGCCGCCGCCGACATCCGCTTGCACAGCCGATACATCGCCTCGGTATTGCGAATCTTGAACGCCGGAACCATGATCCGATCAGACATCAGTATCCCGCCGAAAATCTTCCGCAGAGCCGATTGATCTTCCTCGGCAAACTGCATCGACCAGAACGGGAAGTGCGTGCTCTCTTTGACCGTACCGATCACCGAGAGCAAGGTCGGCTGCAAGAGCGCATGACTTTCCAGAAACGCGATTCGCCCGCAGTTGTGGCACTGGTAGACGCAGGAACGTGTGGCCGGCAAGTCAACTCCGCAGTTACCGCACCGGTGCAGCGACACTTTCAGCGCGCCAAACTGAACCGCCGAGCTATCTTCCATTTCGAGTACCGGCGAGTCGACGGTCTGCTCGGCACTGCCGGACACCTTTCCGGTGACGCCGTCGATATAGAATGTGCGAATCCCTTCAGGCGTGACCGAATCCACCCGGAAATAGGGAAAGTGAATGACACTCGCTCTTGAACCGAAGATTTCGGTGCTGTTTTTCGCCGCGTTGGCGTAATCGATTTTCCCCGCTTCCACTACACCCTTGAACGCCGTGGCTCGCGCCAAGTCCTCGCGCACATTAACGGAATAGTAGGTCGTGTCCGGCTCGGTGCTTTCCTGCGAGAACGGAATCATCCGCAGGTAATCGGTTCGTAACCCCAGTGAGCACGGCACGCCCGAAGTTGACTGCGTGGCCAGCCGCGTCACGCTCACCGGCGCGAGATTGATCGCCGTGAACTCCCGTTCTTCGGTGCGGCTGTCATCGTACGCTTCATCGGTATCGGTCGTCTCCACCTCGTACGTGGTGTGACGGACCTTGAGCGCCACGGCATCGAGCTTCCAGTACGGATAGCTGACCGGCGTTACCTGCGCGCCGGAAACGAACGGCAAGCCCTGTTCGCGGCAGTAGCGATCGAGCTGGAACATGGCCTCGCGCTGTGATGCCTTGCGGCGAACCATGAACGCGGGCGGTATCTCCGGCATGACAATACGCAGCACCGACTCGCAGTGCGAGCAGGTCAGGACGAAAAAGTCATCCTGAAGTTCCAGCTCGCCGCCGCAGGACGGGCAGGTCACGCCGATGCGGAACCCGCTCTTAGACGACCGGTTTGTCGCTGTCGGAAATGGGCTTGCCACAGGCACTACAGAATTTAGAACCGGGGATCAATTCCGCCGAACAGTGCGGGCATTTCAATTTGGCATCGAGCTTGAACCCGCAGTACATGCAGAAACTGGCCTCGGTCGGNAGTTCCTGGCGACACGAGGGGCAGATATTCTGCTCNACCATCGTGTGGCCGCAACGGTAGCAATAGCGCGACTGCTCCGGCGTGTCGGTGTGACACTTGGGNCAGGTGACGGTCGCGATCGGCTCGCGGCGAAGTTCCTTCTGGTCGGGAGAGAACACTTTCGAGAGCATCGCCGGGGCCATCAGGCCGACCCCTGCGCCGACCATCGTTCCCGCGCCTGCCGAAGCTGCGCCGCCCGACTCGCCGAGACCCTTGGCGATTTCGAACTTGAGGAACTTGTCCAGATCGCCGACCGCCTCCATACCGGAGCGACGGTCGATCATCGAGGCGACATCTTCGGGCGGCGTAATCGACGTGATAAAAAAGTCAACCAGGTTGAGACCATATTTCTCGAATTCAACCGTCACCAGCTCTTTGAATTCCGCCGCCAGTTCGGTGTACTGTTTCGGCAGGTCGAGAATGGTGTCGAGCTTCTCGCCCAGGAGATCGTTAAGCCGCGCGACAATCACGTCGCGCAGGTAGTCGTTGATTTCCGGTGTCGTGTATTTCGCCTGACGCCCGACGATGGAATTGAGAAACACACTCGGTTTCTCGATTCGCATAGTGTAGACGCCGTGACCGCGGAGCCGCACCAGGCCGAGCTTGCTGTCACGAAACGTCACGGGATCGCGCGTTCCCCATTTAAGATTGGTGAACACTTTCTGGTTGCAGAAATAGACCTCGGCGCGAAACGGCGAGGTAAATCCCCACGGCAGCGACAATAACCGGGTGAGAATCGGCAGGTTCAGTGTCGAGAGCGTGTGCCGTCCGGTGGTGAACACGTCGGCCGCATGGCCACTCTTGAAAAAGATGGCGACCTGGCTGTCGCGGACAATCAGTTGCGCGCCCATCTTGAAATCTGCGGAGCCCTCTTGCGGGATACGGTAAATCATCTCCTCGCCGGAGGGATTCATCCATTCAATGACTTCCATTAACAGCGACATTGGTACTCCGTTGTGGATTAGGTCTTTTCCTCAATTGTCGGAATTTCCGGCGGTTAATTGACCATAGGTTGTGGGGCGGTTCTGCTTCAGACCCGCCATGACTCGTAGCGCAGGTCCATCCTCCGAACCCGCCCTTCAACTGCATGACTTCCCCCCGCTGTGCCGAGCGCAGTCGAGGCACCACCGAACCCGCCTTTCATCCCCTTCGTATAACGGATATATTCCCACCACGCAGGAGGCAGTATGAGCAAAGAATATCCGTATGTTACCCGACTCGATATCAAGTACCAGCATCAGGAGGTGATCGATATCCCCGCCATCGTGCGCGGGTGCACCGACAAATGGTTTAACCAGTCGCTCACTCGGGTGAACGGCAGCGTGGTGCGGGTCGGGATTGTGGAGGGGGAGTATCACTGGCACAAGCATGACGAGGACGATGAGTTCTTTTTTGTGCTCGATGGCCGGCTGTTCGTGGATCTCGAAGACCGCACGTTCGAGCTGGAGCCGAATCAGGGGGTGACGGTCTCGAAAGGAGTCACGCACCGTACCCGCGCGCCGAAAAAGACCGTGATGCTGATGGTCGAAAACGCCGGCATCCAGCCGACCGGGGACCAGACAAGTCTGGACTAGTTCTTGACACGG
>PQAP01000097.1 GCA_003105265.1 candidate division GN15 bacterium
CGCACACTCTCCGCGGCGGCCTGTCTCATTGTCTCTCTGTTTGCCGCAAGAGCAGGTGCGGAGGCATCTGCGATGACGCCCAAACAGGCCCTGCGCGAGCGCAGTCCCCGGCCGGCTGCCGGGTCAGGACTCCCTGTCGTCGAATACGCCGCCCACAATCGCGGTAACATGCAACTGGCTATCGCCAACAACGGAACATTCGGCACCTACGGCGAAGCCATTATCGATCCGTTCACCGGTCTCCAGTTGCCGTCCTGCATTTATCCGAAGAACAGCGATCTGGTCTATCTCTGGGTGGGGGCCTTCTGGATTGGAGCGGTGGTCGGCCGGGACACGCTGGTGTCGGTCGGCACTGATGATTTCTACGGCACGGAAGAGTTCTGGCCGGAGGTCAAGCCGTTTGGCGATATCAGGATTGAGTCCATGGACCCCGGCGACCCGCGCTACTCGCCTAAGGCGCGATCGGAACAGGATATCGTCACTGAATATACTGACACCCTTGCCAATCCTGCTTTGGTGGCGCGCGATCCCACCGACGCCCGCAACCACATTCCGCTTAACATCAAGGTCACGCAACGCACGATGGCCTGGAGCTATTCCTATGCGGACGATTTCATTCTGTTTGATTACGGCATTCAGAATATCGGACGCAAAGCACTGAAGCGGGTGTATATGGGTATCTGGGTTGACGGCGACGTGTGGCACGTCTCACGTAACGGTCCCGAGGGATGGAACGATGATATTGTCGGCTTCCTTCGGACCTTCCCGGCTCCCGAGGGGTGCGGCTACATTGATACCGTCAATATCGCCTACCATGCCGACAATGACGGTGATCCGGTCGGATCGAGTTGGGACTACCGCTCGGTGCCGCATGTGGTCGGCACGCGCATCGTCCGCACGCCGTCCGATTCTCTCGCCTATTCGTTCAACTGGTGGATTATCAACTACAGCGACGCCGCGCGTGATTTCGGCCCGCGGAAAATCGGGACTCCCGATGATCCCTTCCGGAGCTTCGGCAGTCGGCTCGGAACACCGGAAGGGGATCGTAACAAATATTATGTGCTCAGCCATCCTGAGTTCGATTATGACCTGCTGTTCACAGCGCTCGATCACACCGCCGAGGGCTTTCTGCCGCCGCCCCAGTTTGCGGCCGACTACGCTCGCGGGTACGACACGCGCTATCTGCTGTCATTCGGTCCTTTCGACATTGACCCCGGACAACATCTACCGATCACCTTTGCCTGGGTCGGTGGCAAGTACCTGCATACAAATCCATTGAATTTCAAGGCGCTGTTCAACCCCGGGGGGCCACAGCGGTTCTATGAGTCACTCAATTTCCGCGATCTGGCGGTCAATTCCCGGTGGGCATCGTGGGTGTACGACAACCCCGGAGTCGACACGGACAGCGACGGATACGCGGGGAAATTCAGGGTGTGTGGCCGCCAGGCGGCCCCCGGAAGCGGCGCCGGGAGTGGCGAAGTTGAATTCGCCGGAACAGGTGACACGATGTACTACGAGGGTGACGGCGTGCCCGATTTTCGCGGGGCATCTCCCCCGCCGGCGCCGGTTGCGCGAATCATTCCGGAAGTCGGTAAGCTCACGGTCAGGTGGAACGGCTTCTATTCGGAAACGACGCCGGATATTTTCCTCCGGTCGGTCGACTTTGAAGGGTACCGCCTATACAAGGCGCTCGACGACCGACAGAGCAGTTTCTCGCTCATTACGAGCTATGACCGCGAGGATTACAACCGCTATATCTGGGTACGCAGCGCGGAATTCACGGGCTGGCAGGTCAGAGAGACTCCGTTCTCCCTCGATTCGCTTCGGCAGTGGAAAGGCGACCCGGATTTCATGCCTACCGCGTACACCATGCAGCGGCCGCTTTACTTCCACGACAGCATTTTCTACTTCGCGCCGCAGGACTACAATGCCTCGACTCTCGGGAGGCCCCACACGATTCGAAAAGTCTATCCTGAGGCCCGGGCGGTGTCGAGAGATTCGACCACGTGGCTTCCCGAAGACATCACGATCGAGCATGGTCGTCCTCTTCCCAAATACTATGAGTACGAGTACGTCCTGGACAATCTGCAGGCAAGCGTGCCACTGTATGTGGCGGTGACTGCGTTCGATTTCGGTTCGCCGGAGGTGGGGATTGCGTCGCTCGAGACCAGTCCGATAAACAGTGCCATCATGGAATACCCGCTGATACCGGCCGACAGTGTCGAAAAATACGACCTGGATGCGTATGTCTACCCCAACCCGTATCGCTACGACGCCGGCTATGCGGCCGATGGCTACGAGAACCGAGACGGCACACTATCGGTAGATCGTGCCCGAAGAATACACTTCGCGAATCTGCCGCGGGTATGCAGGATATCGATTTACACGCTGGATGGTGATCTCGTCGTCACCTTTGACCACAACTATCCTGAGGGTGGTCCGCAATCATCGCACGACACATGGGACGTCATCACGCGGAATACGCAGGCGCCGGTTTCGGGGCTGTATTACTGGGTGGTGGAGTCTGCGACACGAACGCAGATCGGCAAACTGGTCATTCTCCAGTAGCTGATTTCAGGCCGGTTAAGCGCTCGTCGGCAAACAGGGATTGACAGCCGTGGTGACCGGCGCGTATATATGGTGTATGCATGAGAGGTGAAGGATGAACATCGCACGGGCAGCTTCTCTTTGTGTCCTGCCTTTAGCTGTAACGATTGCGGCAAGTCAGATAACGGGACGCCCATCGCCGGAAGCTGAAATGCGACCGGCGCCGGCGGGTGTCAGCCAGGCGATATCGCCGGCGTACTGCATTGCTGCGCACAATGTCGGCAAGATTGCGCTATCGGTAACGAATTACGGTATCTTCGGGGCCGGGGCCGCCGGCGTGACGAGCGCCTATATTAAGGGGCTCAGTGTAGATTGCTTCACCGGAGCCCAGCTTCCGGACTGCGAATACCCGAAGGGATCCGGCACCGAGTACTTGTATTCAGGCAACTTCTGGATCGGCGCCGTGGTTGGGCGCGATACGCTTGTTTCCGTCGGAGCCGATGGCTGGCAGATGGATCAGGAGTTTAATCCCGACAATGCGCCGTTCGGCAATATGATCTATCGCTCGATTATGGACCCCTCCAGGCCGGAATTCGACAACGCGGTTTCGGAGCAGGACTTCATCGCAAAATACACCGACACGCTCACTTCGGGGGTCGCCGGATTGCGGCAGGATTTCATCGACGGCCGGCCGCATCGTCCCCTGCATATCGAAGTCAATGAACGTTCCTATGCCTGGTCTTACTCCTATGCTGAAGACTTTGTGCTGTTTGACTACTCAATTACAAACATCGGGCGAAATCGGCTGACGCGCGTGTATATGGGCGTCTATGTCGATGCCGACGTCGGCGGGCTGGACAACGACAATCGTCCCAACGACGATCTCTGCGGCTTCCTTTTCGATGTCCCGTCGCCCAAGGTCTTTTCCGGAAACTGCACCGAGTTTCGCGATACGGTCAACCTGGCGTGGATCGCGGATAACGACGGCGATCTCAGTCGCGATATCCCCGTCCCCAATATTACCGGCACGCGCATCGTGAGAACCCCGGCCGAAACACTCGATGTCTCCTTCAACTGGTGGGTGGGAAACGTGGATGCTTCCCGTGATTTCGGCCCGCAGACGATTGCCAAGGCACGTGATCTCGGAACCGGTGGCGAAGGAACGCCCGAAGGGGATCGCAACAAATACGCCTTTATGCGGAACAAGGAATTCGATTACGACCAGATCTATACGGCTTCGATTCCGGTCGATGATCCCGTGTGGCGGTATCCCAATCAGCGACTGGCCCGGGATGTTTCGAAAGGTTTCGATACCCGCTATCTGTTGTCGTTCGGTCCGTTCACGCTCGACCCCGGTCAGACGGTGCCGATTTCGCTCGCGTATGTCGGGGGCGAGCATTTCCACGTCGATCGCAACAACGGCAAAGACAACCTGGTTGACAATTATCGTCCCGAACTCTGGTACAAGAATGTCGACTTCACCGATTTCGCGCTCAATTCGATGTGGGCATCCTGGCTGTACGACAATCCCGGTTATGATACCGATGACGACGGCTACCGCGGCAAATTCCGGGTCTGCCCCGACTCGGTTCAGGTCTACGACACCATCAGCATCGACCCGCTGGTAATCGATACTTCCTGGGCGCAGGCGCCGGATACTCTATATTACCAGGGAGACAATGTCCCCGATTTCCGCGGCGCTTCTCCCCCGCCGGCGCCGAATTTCTGGCTGGAGCCGTCCAACGGCCGCATTCGGGTACGCTTCAACGGCACCCGCTCCGAAAACACGGAGGACGTATTTTCCCACGTCAAGGATTTCGAGGGCTACCGCGTCTATCTCGGGCTGGATGAACGCCCGTCCAGTCAGATGCTGGTTGAGAGTTTCGACGTACAGGATTTCAACAAATACGTGTTCAATCAGGCCAAGCCCGGCGGAGCAGGATGGGAATTGCACGACAATCCTTTCACCCTCAGCCGGCTGCAGGCGCTGTATGGCAGCGGCTCAACCGCGTGGGATCCCCTGCAGTTTACACCGAATCATCCCTTCCTGTATCAGGGTGGCGGCGCGGGGAATGATTCGATGTTCTATTTTGCCAAACAGGATTACAACAACTGGCGGCCCGGAGTGGACACCAGAATCAGGAGAACTTTCCCTGACGAACCGATGCCTCCGGTTGCTTATCTCGGATACAGGCCTGACTCCGCGCTGGCTACATTACCGTCGGACACGCTGCAAAAGTATTTCATGCCTGACGGCTGGCTGAAATACTATGAGTACGAAGTGGTGCTTGAACCGCTGCTTCCCACCGTACCGTATTACGTGAACGTAACCGCGTTTGATTTCGGCTCACCGTCGTCCGGCCTTGCTTCGCTGGAAACATCGCCCACCATCGGATCGAAAGTCGCGTTTCCGCAGGGACCGCCGCCGGCCGGTGACACATGGAAAGACAGCGTGTACGTCTACCCGAATCCGTACAGAATCAACGGCAACTATCTGGCCGACGGTTTCGAAGGGCGGGACGCGAATACTCGTGATAACGCGCCGGACAGAAAGCGGATGGTCAATTTCGCCAACCTGCCGCCGACCTGCACCATCCGGATTTACACGCTCGACGGCGATCTGGTCAAGGAGATCAATCACAAGGTCGACCCGGCCGATCCTCTGTCGTCGCATGACAGGTGGGACCTGATTACCCGCAATACCCAACTGGTGGTCAGCGGATTGTATTACTGGACGGTCGAAGACGACAAGGGCAATGTGCAGATCGGCAAGCTGGTTGTCATCATGTAGCCGGTCTATTCTTTAATGTTGTACTGGTGCGGCAGCGTCTTGCCGAATCGGAAATAGCCGGCTCCGGCCACCAGTGCGAGCGATGAAATGACAATCCAGGCGATTTCCGGACGGTGCCCCAGATTGTCCAGGATGAGCCCGCCGTAAAGCGGGCCCAACGACCAACCTGCTGTTTCGGCGAATCCGCGTATCCCCATGTAGCGCCCCATCCGGCCCGGCGGCGCAAGACGCGAAGTCAGCGTCAGCCCCGGCGGCGACATGACCGCTTCCCCCAGTGTGACGATGAAGATGGCCATGACGAAGTACTCGAAGTGGCTTATAAACCCCAGAATCCCGTATCCAATGAAATAGAGCACGGAACCCCACGCCAATTGTGTAGTGAAGCGTGCATGCGCCAGCATCCGCGTGACCGGCACCTGAAGCAGCGCCACCAGCAGGCCGTTGAGCGTGAACAGCAGTCCCAACTGCCCTTCACTGATTCCGACCATCTCTACGGTGTAAACTGAAAACGGCGCGATAAGTTGAGCCACCACCAGGTACAGCAGCAAGGTAAGCACGGCATGACGCGCAATATGCTTGTCCTCGCGAATCGCCAGCAGGTCGCGGAAGTGAAACCGGTCTTCGCGCGCCGCCATGGCAGGCACTTTCAGAAACCGCCGGAAGATGACCGCCGAGCCGAGTGTCAAAATGGCCGAGAAGTAGAACAGCATCGGATAAGAAGCTTTCGCCATAAACCCGCCGAACGCCGGTCCGACCGCCCAGCCCAGATTGGTCGCCGAGCGTGCCACCGCGTAGCCATCGAGCCGTTTCTCCGGCGGCAAGAGATCCGCAACCAGAGCGTTGACGGCCGGCATGAAGATCGACCCGAGAATCGACTGGACAGTGAACATCACACTCACCCACCAGAAGCCCCAGTTGAACTGCACCGCCACGCCCAGCATCAGGAAAGAGAAAGCGCGAAACGTCTGCGAATGAATCAGCATCCAGCGGCGGCTGATCCGGTCCGACATCTCTCCCCCGATCGCCTGAAATATCGAGCGCACGATTGCCTGTGCCCCGAAAAACAGTCCAATTTCCGATGGGGATAGTCCTAATTCTGCATGAAAATAGATTGAGATGAAAGGGATGGACGCCGCGAACCCCATCGCCGCGACAAACCAACCGGAGATAAGAACCCAGAGACTGGTGTCGAATTGCTTGAGGAAATGCCACGCCCTTCGAAACATGATGGCGGCAAATATAGCCGAAGGTTACGGCGCTTCCAACTCATATTCGGTGGATCGTACAATGCGAGCTGAGGGTTGATGTGCTCCGATGTAATGGCGTCTACGAGCTATATCGTTCTGCCAGGAGCGCAGCAATGGCATCAAAGCCGTTGATCGGATATTTCCCCCACCCGCGTCGAGACATGTGCAGCAGCTGTCCACTTGCACGCATGGAACTGATTTTCTCGCCGAACGACCATACCCGGCTCTCACCGGCGAGATCAACGGCAACGTCGTGCTCAAGCAGTATACGCCGATTGATCGGCGCAAACGGACCAAAACACGGCTCAAGGATGAACATCGGCAACCCCAGCCCAAGCGCCCAGTTGGTGCGTTCGTGTGCCGGAGACACGAAAAAATCCGCATTCGGCAGAAATCGCGCCGTGAGTGCATTCTCTTCCCTGCGGGAATGGTGCTCCACAAGTGCGATGCTGTACGAGATGGGTAGTTCGGCCATGTTCGCGCTGACCCGATGAACCGGCACCTTGGCTTTGTCGCAGGCGCGCAGAATAGCCGTGGCGAGCCGATCACCGTGCTGCGCAAAGACAATCGCTCGGTACCCGGCTTTGATTGATGAAAGCGATGCCTGCACGATTGCCTGTACGTGCGGTTTCGGCTCGGCTCCGGAAGAGAAATAGACACCGGTCAGCGGCGAATCGGCCTGAATTCGACGCAGGCGTGCCTGATAAGAATCGGCTGCCTGCTTCACCAGCGGTGGCTCGATACACAGTCCCGTGATGATAACCTGCTCCTGTCGGTAGCCGGCGTGAACAAAATGCTCGGCCTGTTCCGAGGTCGGCACAAACACAAGTTCCGCTCCCAACACGAGAGATTCCATAGGGGCCGCAAGTTCACCATGCTGGTAGATGAGGACCGGTCGGTTTCTGAGTATGCCGATCAAAGTCGGATGGGAGACGATCAGGGGATCAGCGCCCGCCGCGAACTGTCTGCGCAGGTCACGCCCGAGGATCGAAAGCGCCGCGCCATCCTCATTGTAATCATTCGTCCGACGCAGCCAATGATATACACTTCCGATGGTCGGATGCGATGGCGCTGTGCGGTAGAGCCAACGGGTGGCGCGCCACGCTGCCGCCGACAAGCCACGCGCAATTTCGAACACATCCTGTTGCTGCCTGACCAGACCAATCTCCCCGCGACGGACCATCGCCTCGATGATGCCATCGAGGTAAAACGGATGTCCGCGACCGATATTCAGATAGAGAAACGTGATTCTGCCTTGAGCCGTATTCATATTCACTGCGTATGCCGGTATTCTAACCGCCCGGAATGGCTTCGTCAACGCGAATTCAATGGCGCGCCGGCTCGGCTACGGGTGTATATTATCTGGAACCATGAACGGATTGAGTCACAGGGCACGCTTTCGAGTTCGCGCGCCGCTGCTGGCGTTGCTGACTCTGGCCGCAGGACTGTCCTGCAAGAACGACACCACCGGGCCGATCAACGACGCCGGCAATCTGGTGACCAATTCCGGCTTTGAACTCAATGATAAACCTTCCTATGTCGGCTGGTCTTTTTCCAACCCGGCCGACACGGCGGTATCCGACGATGTGCCGCTGGCGGGTGGAACGTGGTCATTGCTGATGCGCCCCGAGTTTCTCCCCTCGCCGTACGCGCGCTATTACATCACCGGGGAGAACGGGCGGCGAGTGTATTCTTTGTCGGTCTGGGTGAAAACCACGAATCTCACCGAACCGGCCCATATTGCCTGCGGCATTCTCCAGCCGGACCGAACACTCCGGAATGAAGTTCAGGTCAATATTCTGGGGACCGACTGGACGCAGTATTCGCTGGAGGATACTCTGGATATTATCACTACCGACACGCTGGTGGTGGAACTCTCCCCCGGAACCGCGCAGGCCCCACCGATTGATGCCCAGGCGCTATTTGATATCGTGCGCCTGACCCGATTATTCTAAAAAAGAACGGCAGGCATGTTCATGCCTGCCTGATTCCGGCTCAATTCAAGTCTTAGTTTACTTTGACCAGGTCGTTGACGTCGATCACCTTCGACAGATCCAGGAAGATCAGCAGCCGGCTCTCGAGCTTCGCCACGCCCTTGATGTACTCCGAATTGACGCCAGTGACGATATCCGGAGGCGGCTCGATAGTGCCGGCAGGCAGGCGCAGTACCTCGGAGACGGCATCGACGATCATGCCCATAATGCTGCCGTTGATGTCGACGACAACGATGCGGGTATTCTTGTCGTACTCTTTCATCTGCAGATTGAACCGTTTGCGCAGGTCGACAATCGGTATCACCTTGCCCCGCAGGTTGATGACGCCCTCGACATAATGCGGCGCCCGCGGCACACGGGTGATCTCGACCATGCGGTTGATCTCCTGCACCTTGAGAATGTCGACTCCAAATTCCTCGGATCCGATATTGAACGACACCAGTTGCAGCTCTTCAGAAGCGGCTGCCGACGGGTCAAGCTTGCTTCCGGACTCGGTTTTCATCATGTGGTCACCCAAACATTACATGTGAATCTCTACCTATTATCGGCCAACTGGGCGGCAGCTTGAGCGCCGTCGCCGATTGCGCGCCGACCGGGATTGTGCTATGTTCTTTCTCAGAAGAGACGGCAAGCACAGAATCAGGAGTTGATAATGAGAGACAAGCGCAACGAAATACTCGCCCGACAGTTGATAGACTATTCCCTCGAACTGAAGAAAGGGGAAGTCCTGTATCTGGAGGTCAAGGGAAAAGAGACGCTGGAACTCGGCAAGCAGATCATACGTCTGGCCACGGAAAAGGGGATCGTGCCTTTCTGGTATTATAACGACGAGTCCTTGATCCGCCAGTGGGTCCGGTCCGCTACCGAGGAACAGCACAAGGAACAGGCGGCCCTCCATTTGAAACTGATGGAGCGGGCCGATGCGTACATCGGCCTGCGCGGCTCCGACAATCCGTTCGATCTGGCAGACATCCCTCAGAAGCAGATCGACATGTACAACGCCCTGTTCTACAAGCCGGTACATCTGGAGGAGCGGGTCAAGCGGACCAAGTGGGTGGTCCTGCGTTATCCGAATAACGCCATGGCCCAGCTGGCGCAGACATCACAGGAAAGTTTCGAGGACTTCTATTTTGACGTCTGCTGCGCCGACTACGCGAAGATGTCCAGGGCCCAGGATAAGCTCCATGCCTTGATGGAAGCCACCGACAAGGTGCGCATTGTCTCTCCGGGCACCGATCTGACGTTTTCGATCAAGGGAATCAAGGCCGAAAAGTGCGATGGTCACCGGAATATCCCGGATGGCGAGGTCTACACCGCCCCGGTGCGGGATTCCGTCAACGGCACGATCACGTTCAACACGCCGTCCTTGTATCAGGGAATGGTCTACAACCGGATAGCGCTGACGTTTGAAAAGGGGAAGATCATCAAGGCCACGTGCGAAGGCGACAACGTCAAGCTCAACCAGATTCTGGATATCGACGAAGGCGCTCGCTATGTCGGCGAGTTCGCCGTCGGCGTCAACCCGTTTATTTTGCACCCGATGAAGGATACGCTGTTCGACGAGAAGATCGCCGGCTCGATCCACTTCACCCCCGGTCAGTGCTACGACGAGGCGTATAACGGCAATCAAAGCTCGATTCACTGGGACCAGGTGTTGATTCAGCGCAAGGACTACGGCGGCGGCGAACTGTGGTTCGACGGCAAACTGATCCGCAAGGACGGTGTATTCACCGATACGGCGATGGAGCAGTCGTTCTCCCAGGACGCGCTCAGAGCAGTGGGCATGTAGAACGATCCGAGCCCGGAAAGTATGAGGAGGCACTATGGCGGATATCATTGATTATGCCATGCAGATGGAGCTCGACGGCAAAGCGTTTTACGAGAAGCATGCCGCGGCGACCCATCAACCGGAACTGAAGAAGATTCTCTTGCAGCTGGCGGAAGAAGAACAAAAGCATTACCTGTTTTTCAAATCGCTGAAGGATGGAAATCAGCGCGATGCCGAGTCGAAGATTGCCGCTGGACCGACCGCCGCGTTGAACTCGAAGAATCTATTCCAGCAGCTTGCCGAGCAGAATGGCGGCACGGCCTTTGGCGAGCAGGCCCGCTCAGTCTGGAACCAGGCGCTGAAAATAGAGGAGAAAGCTGAGAAGTTGTATCGGGATGAGGCGGCGCGTGAGACCGACCCCAACCGAAAGAAGCTGCTCGGTCGCATTGCCGATGAGGAGAAGACGCACGTCTACCTGATCGACAATATTCTCTCGTTCATGGTCGACCCGCAGGGATTTCTGGACAGCGCCAACTACCGGAACTTCATGAGTTGGGAGGGGCGGTAGAGTCAATCCTCGTAAGAGAGATTGTTCTTATGATTTGGGCGGATTGACCGCCATGAGCGATACGACCAGCAGTGCCATGTCGTAGGTATGAACGCCGTTGACCACCGATGGCTCCTTGCTCATGATTTCGCGTGCCTCGGCTTCGGATGTTACGTGCAGCACGATCAGTCCGAACGGCGGCTTGGAGAAGCATGGTCCTGCCATCAGGACTTTGCGCTCGTCGGTGAGCTTCTTCAGATAATGGAAATGCTCTCCCATGATCTTCTCTTCCCGCGCAGTCATGTTCTCCGGCCAACCGGGACGAGTGCCGCGTAGACGCACGAAATAGCCCTGAATTCCTGCCACGTCTAACCCCTTACACTTCGGTGATGATTACACCGGTCAGCACCACGGCGGCGCCGATATAAAACGCCACACCGGGGATCTCGCCGAGAACGAAAAAGGCCACCACAGTTGCGATCACCGGCTGGATATTCGAAAAGACCGCCAGTCGCACCGCCGAAATTTGCTTGAGCAGCCAGTAGTAGAGCGTGTAGGAAAAGACTGAGATGCCGAGCGCCAGATACAGGACCGACAACCAGCCGGTCAGATTAGTCCCCGCATAGTCAAATGCAATCGCCCGATACAGGCCGAACGGCGCGTACATGATCGTGCCCGACGCCAGCGCGTAGGCAGTGACCCGGATCGCTCCGTACTTTTCTGCCAGCGGCTTACCGAAGACGATATAGCTGCTCCAGGCCAGGACGGAGATCATGACGATGATATCCCCGGCGAGATATTCCGTACCGATACGGATCGCGCCTGCCGACACCAGCATGAGCGCGCCGATCAGCGCGATGGCGGACCCGATTATCCGGCGCCACAGCAACCGCTCTTTGAGATAAATCACAGCCAGTATGAATACCCAGACGGGCGTGGTAGCAAACAACACGGCGGCGTGCCCGGCGCCGGTGAGCGATTGCCCCCAGAGGTAGAAGGTTTGATTGATCGGGATGATGATGAATCCGAGGCCGATGATCTTCCACCAGTCACGTCGTTCGATTGCCCGACCGTGCTCGCGGAAGCGGGCTATGCCTACTAGCACGAGCGCCGAGATGACGAAGCGGTAAAAGGCAAATGTGAATGGTTCGAATGTAGCCAGACCGTATTTGGCCACCGGAAAACAGAGCGCAGAAACCGTCTGCTGGAATATCACAATCGGCAGGAGGGTCGCCAGGCCGATCCCGGCTTTGAAATCAGGACGGCTCTTAATTGTATCGGGTGCCAGGGTCACAGGCACTCCGAGCGCATATAAAGTATCACTTTAAATATCACCGGCAATAGACCACGCTACAATCTATTAAAACAGCCCCTTGTGCGCACCACCATCTACCGGAAAGGCCGTCCCCGTGAGATACGCGGCGCGTTCGCCAGCAAGGAATGCGACCAATGCCGCAAGCTCTTCCGGCTCCCCAACCCGTCCGGCCGGAGTGAGCTTGGCGAAATTCGCCAGGACCTCTTCCGGCGATATCCCCTGCTGTTTGGCGCGGGACGCAGACAACTCTTTCAGCCGCTCGGTAGCCGTGTAGCCGGGGCAAACGGTGTTGGCGGTAATGCCGTGCCTGGCGTACGTGTTGGAGACGGTCTTGCAGAATCCGGTCAGTCCGGCGCGAAAGGTGTTCGATAAGAGCAGATCATCGAGCGGTTGCAGTACCGCCACCGACGTGATGTATATCAGCCGACCCCACTTCTGCTCAATCATCGCTGGAAGGACAGCGCGCGTCAGATCGACGGCCGACTTGAGAATCAGATGGTAGGACTCTTCCCACTTATCCGCCGGCAGATCGAGAAAGTACCCGGCAACCGGGCCGCCGGTATTGGAGACGAGAATATCGACTCGCGATTGTGACAGTGCCTGAACCGACTCGGCGTAGATTCGCTCAACGTCATGTGGATTCACCAGATCTCCAACCACGACCTTCACCTTGTGGCCGGTAGCATCCAGAATCTTCCGTGCACAACTCGCCAGTTTCTCGCGATTGCGCGAATTGATGACCACCTCCGCCCCTTCAGCCGCCAGCGCCAGCGCGCACGCCGCGCCCAAACCGGAAGAGGCGCCGGTCACCAGCGCCCCTTTACCTTTCAATCCAAGATCCATGGTCGTGCTACTTCTTTACTTTGGCGAGTTCAAATGGAATCGCCACCGCCGTACGGCAACCCCGCTCGAAATCATCGACCCGGAAGCGTTCATTGGGAGAATGGATATTGTCATCATTCTGTCCGAACCCGACAAACAGCGTGTCAATTCCCAGCGACGACTTGAAATCTCCAGCGACCGGAATCGAGCCGCCCTCTTTCATATATACGGGCGTCTTGCCGAAACCGGTCTTGATCGCGCGCCCGACCGCTTCGAGCCAGGGGCCATCGGTCGGCACGACAACCGCCTCTGCCCCGCCGTGAATCTTCAATTCGACCCGCACCGATTTCGGTGCAATCTTCTTGAGATATGCTTCGAGCCGCTTGGCCGTCTTGACCGGATTCATATTGGGAACGAGGCGCATCGTGATTTTCGCCGACGCCATCGAGGGGATAATCGTCTTGCCCCCTTCCCCCTGGTAGCCGCCGGTGATGCCGTTGACATCGAGCGTGGGCCGCACCCACGTACGCTCGAAGGTACTGAATCCCTTCTCACCCTGCAGCCCATTCACGCCCAGCATCTTCTTATATGATGCCTCGTTGTAAGGCAGCCGCTTGAACTGCTGGCGCTCCCACTTGGTCGGCAACTTGACTTCGGAATAGAATCCGGGAATGGCGATTTTCCCGTTCTTATCGTGCAGCTTGCCGATCATCTGGCAGAGGATGTTGACCGGATTGGCAATTGCGCCGCCGAAGGTTCCTGAGTGCACGTCGCGATTGGGACCGTACACATACAACTCAACCGCACTGATGCCGCGCAGTCCGAATGTTACCGCCGGGAGATTCTTGTTAAACTGGGCGGTGTCTGAGACCACCACAATATCGGCCTTNAGCAGNGCCTTNTTCTCGCGNATGAACTTGGACAGGTTGGCCGTNCTGCCGCCCTCTTCCTCNCCTTCGACNAGGAATTTGGCGTTGACCGGAAGNGTACCGTCGGTTTTCANAATCGCNTCGAGTCCCTTCAGGTGAGTGAACGTCTGTCCCTTGTCATCGCAACTCCCACGGGCGTAGATGTATCCGTCGCGAATAGCCGGCTCAAACGGCGGTGAGGTCCAGAGGTTCAATGGTTCCGGCGGCTGAACATCGTAGTGGCCGTAGTACAAGATGGTGGGAACCTGCGGCCCGACGATATACTCGGCGTACACGATCGGATGACCGGCCGTCGGGTAGATTGTGGACTTGAATCCGATTCCTTCGAAGTGCTTCTTCAGCCACTCAGCACACGCGGCAATATCCCCCTTATGTTCGGACTTGGCGGAGACGGACGGGTAGCGCAGGAAGGCAAACAGTTCATCCATGCGCTTCTGCTTGGTCTGGTCCAGATACTCAAATGCTTTCATCTATCTCTCCACTTGGTTAAGACGTATGGTGCGGAAATATAGAACGATGGACCGCGGCTGTAAAGTCTCGGCCGCACCAAAATAGCCCGGTCGACCGACGGCGGGTTTTGTATCAGGACAAGCTAACGGCGCTGTTCGAACCAGGCCGCCGGATTCTCGGCAAACTGGATGCACGAATTGAGCACGCGGGCATGCATCGACTCTTCGTTGATCAGCCAGACGTAGAATTTCTGAATGCGGGGATCGGCCGACAAGGCCACCTGACGGGCATAAAATTCCTCCGCCCCGTTCTCGAATTTGAGCGCCATCTTGTAGGCATCGACATCGGACAAAGTCGGTCTGATTTCATCCCGAAGCTGGGCCATCCGGTTGTCAAATCCGATCATGCGGGCGTCGGCGTCGCTCTCATCCGAATCCGGTACATCGCGCCCTTCAGACTGCTCGAGTGTCTCGTAGAAATGCTGAATGCGCCGGACGTGCTTATCTTCCTCGGCGGCCAGAAACTCAAATGTCTGGCGGGCTGCCTTCCCCGTCACGGCTGTAGCAGCTTCCGAAAAAAACTGCTTCCCCTCCTGTTCCAGCCGCAGAGCAATGCGAAGCGGCGCCAGCACGCTTTCCAGATCGCCGTTCGAACGTGATAAGTCCTTTAAACCCATGCCCTTTCAACAGGTGAATCGGCTCGATGGTTCAAAATTCTTTTCGCCGGAGGATTTCGGCGGCTGCGACAAGCATCGCTGCCGCGAAGAGGATGGAACTCCCCAGCGGAACCCAATCAGTGATCGCCTTCCCCTCGCAGAGAGCAAATGCCTGGTCAAACAGTATCGAGGGTTTCGGCAGAATGTAGTAGAGAGCGTCGACGAGATACTTCCAGCCGCTCGACCCGATAAAATCGCCGATGGCTGTATGCCCCGCCAGGATTGTTTGCCCGACCCAGACAATGAAGGCCGTCATGATGGCTATCGGCGCCGATCGACTTAATACGCCGGCGGCCACGGTGATGGAGAACCAGATCGCCAGATTGACCAGGGAAGCGCCGAAAAGATATGCCACCCGGCTGTCCGAGGTCCCGTGGACAAGCCCGGCTACTGGATAGACGATTAACCCGCATGCGACCACGATGCCGCCGTAGGTGAGCCAGATGGCGACATACTTTCTTAGCAGGAACCCGGCCCGACTGAGCGGCTTGGTCAGATAGAAATCGACTCGCCCTTTTTCAAGGGCGCTCGGCATCAAGCTGGCGGAAGCCATAGCGGCCAGAAACACCAGAAGCGATATAAAAGCCCCAAACAGTTTTAGCAGCGCTGATTGAGCGATCACCGATGGAGCCGTGTTACCCAGCTCACCAGTCCCAGACACCTGGATTCTCAAATCTACCGAGCTGGTGGCGGCAATGACAAGGACGGCGATAAGGGTGACGCCGAGAAACACGTATAGAATCTTGCGGTCGATCAGCTCGGCTACTGTATCACGAAGAATACCGTTCATGCCAACCCCTGAGGCAAGTCGGTGACGGTCTCAAAGAACGATTGCTCCAGCGAGACGCGGATTGGTTTCACCGACCGAATGCTGATCCGCTTTGACCGGATCTGGTCTATGACAAAGTTAATGTCCTCATCATGGCGCATCTCCACTACCAGCTTCTGTGCCGACAGAAAGAGCTTGGTTCCCATTTCGGACGGGATATCGATCAACTCATCGCCGAAATCGGCCTCGATTTCGAACTGGCTCTGCTTGCTGGTCAGCGCTTCGATGCTGCCCAGTTTTACGAGTTTGCCCCGGTTCAGAATACCGACCCGATCCGCCGCCAGCTCCACTTCCGACAGCAGGTGAGAATTGAGCACGACCGTCCGGCCCTCCCCTTTCAGCCGCAGGAAGATTTGGCGAAACTCCACTTTACCGACCGGGTCGATGCCGTCAGTCGGCTCATCGAGCAGCAACAGTTCCGGGTCCGGCATCAAGCTCTGCGCCAGGCCGATCCGCTGAATCATCCCCTTGGAGTACTTGCGTATTTTGGTGTCAGCCCATTTCTCCATGTCGACCAGTTGCAGAAGCAGGATGATTCGAGCATCGATTTCTTCGCCGCTGAGGCCGTGAAGGCGCCCCGCGAGCTTCAGGAGGGCTCTGCCGGTCAGGTAGCCCGGGAAACGGGGATTCTCGGGCAAATAGCCGACCTTCTGTCTCGAACGGGGATCCCCCGCCGTATACCCGCAAAGCTGTATGTCACCGGATGATGGAGCCACCAGACCGAGTAAGAGCTTGAAGAGCGTCGTCTTGCCGGCGCCGTTGGGGCCCAATAGCCCGAATATTTCTCCGGTTTGGATTTGCAGAGCCACGCGGTCGAGGGCGACGACCCCTCCCCGGCGGGAGCGCGAATCATAAACTTTTGTCAGCTCGCCCACTTCAATGATGTTCATAGACCGTCCGTGTCCACAGCAACTTCTTGTCGGACCGAAGGTAGTGCAGAGTTAAGGAGGGAACAAGGCAAAAAACCGTGTCGGAGCTTGACTTAAGCTCGGAAGAGGCCGTATCATATGGGCTTATGGAACTTTCCGGGCTCTCAGGCAATATAAGGAGAAGCATGGGATTACGAGCATCATTGGTAGCAGTGCTTTTCGCCGTCGCGGGTGGAGTGCTTGGTCAACCGCGATTCGAGATCGAGGGAAATCGCTTTAGTTTCGGCATGGTCCCTCAGAACTCCACCGTGGCCAACTATTTCTGGTTCAAGTCGACCGGGCTGGACACCGTGCATATCGGTCAGATCAAGACCGGCTGCGACTGCGCCCACATGCCGCTGCCGCGTGACTGGATCGCCCCCGGCGACAGCATGCTGGTCGGCTTTTTCTGGGAAACTGAACACAAGATCGGAAGCGCCGGTCGATATCCGTATATTTATTGGTCCGAGCACGAGGATCCGGCGCGATTATTCCTGACCGCGGACATCTCCCTTGCCCCTGATTCCAGCCGTCCGCTGTCCATCAAGCCGTTCAAGGCCGAATTATCCAAGCTCGGGAACAAGTCCATTGACAGCGTGGCAATCACATACACCAATCACGAAGAGCTGCCGCTCGTTCTCAAGGTCGTGTCGGTCATGACCGATGAGTACACATTCGTCTGTCCCGACACCATTCCACCCAACGGGACGGCGAAGGGATACGTCAAGCTGAACCCGGCCTACGCAGACAAGGAATTCGTGGGTTCGGTCACCTGTGAGTATGCGGCCTCAGCTATAGAGAACAAGCGGTTTACGATTCCCATTCGGAGAAAAATGTACTGATTCGGCTCGGCAATCTGCCGATGAACGTGTATATTAAGAATCGATAACGAACTAAGGGAAAGGACTTTCGGTGTTCAGCATGAGAATGCGACTACTCAATGTCTGCCTGATATTAGTGGTCGTGATACTTGCCGGATCAATCGTGGCGGCCCCGCGGCTGGTGATTCCGGAGACGGAGTTCGATTTTGGCTTCGTGCCGCAGAATTCCAAGATCACGCACTACTTCTGGCTGGAATCCAAGGGTGACGATTCGCTGAAGATCATTCAAGTCGTCCCCGGCTGAGGATGCACGCAAGCTCCTCTCGAAAGGCAGGAGCTCGCTGTCGGTGACAGCACTCGACTTGAGATCATTTTCGATACCAAGACCTATCAGGGTCGCGTTACCAAATCACCGGTGATCAAGACCAACGAGGGTCCGCCGGACAAGAACGTGCGAATCACGGCCGATATCGTGGTCCGTCCCGATTCGACCTACCCGATCGTCATCAAGCCGTACAAGCTTGANCTGACACAGTTCGGGGAAAAGGTTCGCTCGGAAATCAAGTTCACGATCGACAACGTGTCCGACAAGCCGCTGCATCCGAGTCTGATAGCATCGGCGACGGATCTGTTTGACGTCACGTTGCCCAAAATGATTCCGGCGGGCAAAACCGGCGAAGGAATTTTGCGCCTTAAGAAAACAGCGGTAGATAAGGCGTTTGACAAGTGCTTCACGCTCCAGTTGGACGACGAGAAGTCATCCCGCTTTACAGTACCGGTAAAGCGCACTATTCGGGGCGCGAACGCTGTCGTGACCCCGACTCCCGGTGTCGTACCGACGGCCGGACACTAATTCTCCGGACCAGATCAGGCAAAAACGAATAGAGGCCGCCCGTCGGGGCGGCCTCTGTCATTTCAATATCAGGGCTCCACACAACCGCGTCAGCGGATGTCGAGCATCTCCTCCCTCAGCTTGGCTGCCCAGGCCTCGTCGTACTTCTCCCCTTTGGCATTGGAGTGAACCAGCTTATAGTCGTGATTCCCCAGCGGGTCCTCAAAGACAAACGTTTGCCCTTCTTTCACGCCGTAGTAGTACCAGATGACGAAGGGATTGCCAACCCGTGGTGTGGGCACGTCCTGTCGCTGATCCCAGGGACCATATTTCATGTAAATGCGACCCATATCGGTGGCCCAGCCGGTGTTTGCGGTCAGGAAACGTGAGAAGTGCTGGTTGGCGTAGCGAAATCGCCGGATCATTTCATCGCGATTTTCGATCCGCGCTGTGGTCGGATCGGTGTCGTGCTCCCGCCAGTATTGGTCAAGAAATGTCAGCTTACCGGCATCCGCGAGCTTCTGGAGCGTAGCTTTTTCCGGAGGCGTCAGCAAATACGTCACCAGGTTCACCTTGTCGGCAAGGGTCAAGCTGTCGTACGGATCGGCGCCTCCCTCCACACCAGTACTGACCGGGACCGGGCCGACAATGCGAAGCGGCAGAGACGCCCGGGCGGTATCCTGATCGGCGCGATCCACCACCGCCAGTTCAACGCGGTAGAGTCCCGCCGGCCAGTCCCGAATATTGATCGCCTGAGTCACAGCGGCGGATGATCCCGGCTTCACTCCCGACTTCCAGCCCAGATCGCGGGAAAACGAACCGGCTGAATCGGAGACGGTGACCGAGGATTGAAAATAGTCGGCGCTGTCTGAGCCTCGTCGCAGCCCATACAGTTCGGCATAGAGGTAAGCGACCGTGTCAGTGTGGGCGAACAATCCCATCGGCGCGTTGAGCACGTACAGTCCGTTCTTGACCATCCGGTTATTGACGTCGGCTGCCCCCGGTTCCGCCCGGCTGATGCGATACGCCAGCGTCGGGCCGCCGATAGCCAGTGACAGGGGGTCCGGCGTCGGTACCTTGATATCTTGAATGAGCGCCTCGAACGACCGTTTGCTGACCGCATCGATGACCGTAATGCGCGCGGAATAGTTGCCGGGCGGTACCATCATGGCGAGCTTATTGAAAAGCATCTGATTGGCGACCTGAGATTCCTTGAGGGTCGCGACCCGCGAAGAAAAGTACGTACTGTTCGAATCGACAGCTGCACCCGTCGTGTCATACAGTACCGCCTGAGCGAACACCCGGCTGTAGTAATTGGGATCGGTGGTATCCGGTCGGAAAAACCGCAGTTGGGCGCGGCTGATCATCAGCGGAAACTCCACCAGTCCCGCAGAACCGAATTCCGGGCTGGCGTAGGTAAGCGCTTCGGTGACAACTCCCAGTGGCTGCTCCTGCGGCACGGCCGATGACGCCAATGCGAGCACGGCGGCTGCCACAGCAAATGAAGTGATTCTGATCATGCACGATTCCTGCTAAAAGTTCGGCCGCATACCCAGGCCGTCATAAGGGTACTGTAATCGGTAATCGCCGTCTTCGTTCTCATCGACAAAGGTGAACTGGCGGTACGGCCCTTCGTGGTAGTAGTGCCACACCTGATACGGCAGGTAATTGGCTGCCATCGGGACGTCATCGATCTGGTCGGGCTCGCCGTAGATGATGTAAATCCGTCCTCGATCGGTGCGCCATCCGGGCTGACGCATATGCGCAAACTTGCGATTGGCGTACGCCACACGACGGTAGAATTCGCGTTTGGCCTCATTTTCCTTGGTGCCGGGGGTTGGGTCGTGCTGGGCCCAGAAAGCATTGAACGCCGCCAGCCGCTCATCATAGGTTTGGAGTTTCTGCATCTTCTTGACTTCGCCGGTCGAGTCGATATACCTCAACTGCGCCAGCGCCGTTTTGTAGTCGTGGCGGAGAAGTGCTTCCTGCGTCCACTGCAGCGAAAATGATTCGGTGCGTTCGTCCAGCAGGCGATTGCGCGGTCCCAGAATCTTGAGATCCATGGACAGCTCCCCGGCGGGCAACTGGTCGAGCGTCAAGCTGCCGGTCCGCGGAATAATCGCCGCCCCCAGAGCGACACGGGAAGTATCGCGCAGTAGAAAGCCGCGCGTGGCCGACCGGATCACCACTTCGACCTTGACATCCTTCAGATCGGTGGCACCGGGATAGATTTCAAAATAATACGGCAGCGACACCGAATCTTCCTCGCCGTAGTATCGCGACGGCAGCGGGACGACCACCTCGTTGCCCTTGCGGAAAATTGATGAATCGGAGTCGGCCGGCTCAATGGAGTGGGCGAATTCAACGTCTGAGGCACACGGTTGCGCGGTCTTGAAGTTCCTCAGCTTGACCGAGAAACTGCGCGAGGAGACGGCGTTACTGTTCTCGTCCTTGAGCGTGCAATTGACTCGATAATTCCCCGGGCGAAGGGGAAAATTTATCTGGCTGGTACGGTAGTCGAAGCGCGAAGTCGTCTTCGCATACTCGGCTGTCCGGATCGTGCGCTCCTGCTCTTTCGCGGCAATCTGCATGCCGCTGTTGTCATCGACAGTCACCGTAAACAGGTACTTGGCTTCGTACTCGGATTCCCCCTTGCGGAATTGCAGGCCGAAATTGAAAACCTGGTAGTACACTTCGAGCCGCGAGAGCGAATCTGTTCCCTCAAATCCGGCCCAATCGACATAAAACCCCGGCTGGCCGACATCGCTCAAGCCCTCGTCGAGCCCCTGCTGAGCTACGCGGCGAGGCGCGGTACATCCGGCGACGACCACGGCGGCGATAAGCAGCATCAAACCGACTTTAGCTAAGCTTCTCATATTCTGCCATCCTTCAATAACTTCGCATTATACAACAATCTAGAGTGGGAATTGTTAAAGGCAACAGAAAAAGGACTCGGCGCACTCTCTGCCCCGACCTCACTCGTAGCTGAGCGCTTTGACCGGTTCGAGTCGGGCGGCGCGCATGGCGGGATAGATGCCGAAAAACAGTCCGACCCCCGTGGAAATGGCCAGCCCCAGAAATACCGCCAGACCGGACACGGCGATCTCCATATCCATAAGCCCAACTAGTGCCCTGGCCAGAATGAAGCCGAGCGCGATGCCGATTATGCCACCGGTCAGCGTCACCAGCAGCGATTCCAGGAGAAACTGTACGAGAATGTGGTTTTGACGCGCCCCCAGGGACTTGCGAATACCGATTTCCCGCGTCCGTTCGGTCACCGACACCATCATGATATTCATGACGACAATNCCGCCNACGACNAAAGAAATCGACGATATGCCGACCAGCGAGAGCCGGAGGATACGGGTGAACGCGTTAAGCATATCCAGGATGTTGTCGGCGGTCATCATCTCAAAGTCGTCNTTCTTGTCGGCCGCCACGTGCCGCTGAGCGCGCANGATCAGACGCACCTCNTCCATNCATTCAGTCAGCGCCGCNGTCGAGGCGGCCTTGACCACCAGATCCAGATTGCCGTGGCGATCACCGAACGACGTCATATAGACGGAAAGCGGAACGATCACAAAATTGTTGTGGTCCTGGCCGAACATGGCCGACTCTTTCTCCGCTACGCCGATCACGGTGAATTTCCGGCCATTGATTGAGAGCTGTTTGCCGACGGGATCGAGACCGGCATACAGGTTCTCGCGGACGGTTTCCCCGATGTAGGCAACAGGCCGAGCGGCCTGGTCATCCTCGCGTGATATGAATCGCCCCTGCGCCACTTCGAGATCGACGACATCAATATACCCGGAGGTCGTACCAAGCACGAACACGTTGCGCAACGCCTGCTCGCCGTACTTCAACCGGGCGCCGCCATAGGTCCGCGGCACCACCCGTTCGCACAACCCGCACTCCCGTTCCACAAGCTCCACCGAAGCCATGGTAATCGGCCGGCGCTTGAGCTGTTCAAGGAACTCCTCTTCCGACCGGGGCATGCCGATTCGGGCGACGACGAAAGTTGTTGATCCCATCCGGGCCAGTTGACCCTCGATCACCCCCTGCAGTCCCTCCAGCGCCGAGATGATGGTCATGACCGACGTGACGCCAATGATGACCCCCAGGAGCGTGAGTCCCGTGCGCAGCTTATTGGCAACCAGCGCATCAAAAGCGATTCCGAGTAAAGCACCAAACATGACGAAATTCCGTTACCGTGTCGTAGGCGACGACGGATATCAGTGAGCTAATTTACAGGGATTTGTCGCCAAGACAATGGAAAATACGAATGAAGCCGCCCGCGTTACTCGTATCGGAGGGCCTCAATGGGATCGAGACGCGACGCTTTATAGGCGGGGTACATTCCGGAAAGAATGCCAACCATCGCGGCAACCAGAAATCCTATGGTCACCCATACAACTGACACTCCGGCCGGGAATTTGAACAAGCTGTTGATCAGCGCCCCGAGGCCGATACCGAAAAAGATGCCGATCACGCCGCCCGTCCCCGAGAGCGTAGTCGCCTCGGTCAGAAATTGAAACAGAATGTTGGAGCGCTTCGCGCCGAGTGCCTTTCGGACGCCAATCTCGCGCGTCCGTTCGGTCACCGACACCAGCATGATGTTCATCACGCCGATGCCGCCGACCATGAGTCCCACCGACGTAATGACCAGCCCGGCGACATAAATCCATTTGGTGATGTTGCCGATCGACTCCTTGAACTGCTCCTGCGTCGTCAGTGCGAAGTCATTTTCCTTGTTGAAAGGAACCTTGCGATACATCCTCAGCGCGGAAATAATCTCTTCCTCGGCGGCCGGGATCTCCGCAAAACTGCGCGCCCGGGCCTGCAGGAACAACTCCTTCTCCCACGGGTACATTTTCTCGAACGTCGAAAGCGGAATGGCTATCCCGCGGTTGAGTTCGTCGTTGCCGAAACTCGATTTGACGTTCTCAAAGACGCCGATCACCTGGAACTGGTAGCTGTTGACGCGGATACTCTGGCCAATCGGGTCCTCTTCCTCAAACAAACTGGCCGCGACATCCGAACCGATCACGCAGTTCATTATGGCAAACCGCTCATCGGCCTCATCCAGGAAGCGCCCTTTGCTGAGGGAACGGTTATTGACCCTGACGAAGTCCGGCCAGGTGCCGAATATTCTCGGCTGGTTGGCCTTCCGGTTCTTGTATTTGACGCTGTTGCCGCCCTGGGCGAAGTAGTAGTTCTGCGGGGAGATGCCGTCCACTGACGGACAACTGCGGGCCACCGCCTCGGCTTCGCCGACCGTAATGGGCGGGCGGTTGCGATCCGATTCGCTCATCTCCTCGTGATCGACCGTCGGGTCGTACTTGGTGATCATGATGACGTTGGAGCCGAGCTGGTCAATCTCCCGGACCGCGGCGCGATCGAGCCCGTCAATCACCGACGCCATGGCAATGACCGAGGCCACGCCGATCATCACCCCGAGGATGGTCAGCGAAGAGCGAAACTTGTTCGCTCGCAAAGAACCCATTGCCATATCAATGGCGTCACGAATTTCGGTTACGGTCAGCAGCATGAATGTCTACTCATAGCTCAGCGCTTTGACCGGCTCCATACGGGCCGCCTTCATTGCCGGGTAGATACCGAAGAACAGCCCTACGCCTCCGGAGATTGCCAGCCCGAGTGAAATGGCGGCCAGCGACGGCGCGATGTTCATATCAATTTTCAGCATCAGTGTCTTCGCGGCGAGAAAGCCGAGCACGATTCCCAGAATGCCGCCGACCAATGTCACCGTCAGCGACTCGAAGAGAAACTGCAGTAAGATATGCTTCTGCCTCGCGCCGAGCGACTTGCGGATACCGATCTCCCGCGTGCGCTCCGTTACCGACACCATCATGATGTTCATCACCACTATGCCGCCCACTACCAGCGAGATGGACGATATGCCGATCAGTGCGAAGCGGAGAATACGCGTAAACGCATTGATCACGTCGAGGATTCTATCGGCCGTCAGAATGTCGAAGTCATCCGGCTTGTCGAACGGGACGTGCCGCTGCGCGCGCAGGATCATGCGCGTCTGGTCCATGGCATCCTGGAGCGCCTCGACCGACACCGCTTTCACCGCCAGCATGATGCGGCTTGGCTCACCGAACTGGGTGATATAGGTCGACATGGGGATATACGCGTAACCGCGTTCCTGGTTGTCGCCGAACGGGCCGGCCTTCTTTTCCACTCCGATCACCGTGTACTTGCGCCCGTCGATGGTGATTTCTTTACCCAGCGGGTCGACACCTTCGAACAGATTCTCCCTCAGCTTGTCGCTGATAAATGCCACCGGTCGCCGCATGCGATCTTCATCGGCCGTATGAAAGCGTCCCTGAGCGAGTTGAACCTCGACGACTTCGAACGCGTCCGCAGTCACCCCCGAGATCATCACATTGCGCAAGCTCTTGTCCTTGTACTTTACCCGGGCGTCGGTGTTGGCGCGCGTGGATACTTTGTAGCAAAGGTCGCACCCCTTTTCTATCAGGGCAGCCGACTTCAGAGTGATCGGCTTACGCTTTATCTTGTCCAGAAATTCCTGCTCGGACATCGCCATGCCGATGCGCGCCACCAGGAACGTCGACGGGCCGAACTGGCTGAGGTCCTCCTTAATGGCGTCCTGCATCCCCTGAAGCGCCGACACAATCGTCATGACCGATGTCACGCCGATAATCACGCCCAGCAGCGTCAGTCCCGACCGCAGCTTGTTGGCGCGGAGAGCGTCAAGCGCGATTTTGAAGAGTGATCCCGTAATCATGGCCGAACCTCAGTGGGTAAGTGCCGCCTTCCGAGCACCCGCCTGATCGCTGGCGATCTGACCGTCCAGAATCGACAGCACCCGGTGCGCGTGATTGGCGATATCCCGCTCGTGTGTTACCGTGATAATGGTATTTCCCTGCGAGTATAAGTGGTCGAACAACGACATGATATCTTCGGAAGTCTTACTGTCGAGGTTCCCGGTCGGCTCATCCGCCAGAATGATCGATGGATTGTTCACCAGCGCCCGCGCAATGGCGACACGCTGGCGCTGCCCGCCGGACAGCTCGTTTGGCTTGTGCAGCATCCGATCCTCGAGCTGAACTTTGGTGAGCGCGATACGCGCTTTTTCGGTTCTCTCTTTCGCCGGCGTGCCGTTATAGATAAGCGGTAGTTCAACATTGTGGAGCGCCGTGGCGCGCGGCAGCAGATTGAACGTCTGGAAAACGAATCCGATCTCCCGGTTGCGGATCGCCGCCAATTCGTCGTCATTCATGCCGCTGACCAGCTTCCCGTTCAGAAAGTAGTCGCCCTTGGAAGGAGTGTCGAGACAGCCGATCAGGTTCATCAGTGTCGATTTGCCCGAACCCGAAGGTCCCATAATCGCCACGTATTCCCCCTTTCCGATCTGAATCGATACGCCCCGCAGCGCGTGAATTGTCTCTGCCCCCATCTGGTAAGATTTCCAGAGGTCGGTGGTTTCAATGAGAGCCATACTTATGATCTGTCCTCTCGTCCTTCTGCCCCCATCTCTTTCTGGGCGTTCACCAGGTCCCCGTTCTTGATCGTGCGAAGCACGCGGTAGGGTCCCGAAATGACGGAATCCCCCGACTGCACGCCCGAAAGCACCTCGATATTCTTCTGGTCGGCGATACCGGTCTGCACTTCGACAAACTCGGCCTTGCCGTTCTTAATAAGGAAAACGCCCTTGAGTTCCTTGCGGTTCTGCCCCGGTTTGGCGACGGTATCCGAGGTCGACTCGGCCGCCTGCACGCCGCCGGTGCCGGCGGATTCGGTCGGCTTCCCTTCGCGGGCCTTCTTCAGTGAATCAAGATCAAAAGACCTGACCACGACCGCGCTGTACGGCACACTCAGGACTTTCTCTCTCTTATTGGTGGTAATATCCACCGTGGCCGACATCCCCGGACGGATCTTGGAACTGGCCTCATGGAACTCCACTTTCACTTTGAAGTTGGTCGACTGATCCTGAGTCCCCAGCCCCTTGAATATGGCCGTGTTGCCGATTTCCGCGACCGTTCCCGTAAACGCGGTATCCGGACAAGCATCGACTTCGATCTTTACCGGCTGACCGGCGCCGATCTTGCCCACTTCCGTCTCATCGACTTCAACCTCAACCTCGTATACGTCGAGATTGGCGATCGTCAGCAGTGTCTTGCCCTGCGTAAACGCGGTCTGCGCGGCGGCGATTTCACCTACCTCGCAGTCCACCAGTGTGACGATGCCGTCCATCGGCGCGGTAATCTTGGCTTTCTTTAGATTGTCCAACTGCTTGTCGTAACGAGACTGCGCCTGCTTGGCCGACGCCTGGGTGGCCTCATACGAGGATCTGGCGCTCTGATAAGCGTACTTGGCGTTGTTGTAACTTACTTCAGCCGTCAGTTTGCCATTTTCCCACAATGACTTTTGACGGTTGTATTCCTCTTCGCTCTGATCGAGGGAGGTTTTGGCTCCGGCAAGAACCGCGTTGATTTCATTCATGGCGAAGAAGGCCTGGTCAAGATCCGAGCGTAACTGCACGGTATCGAGTACGATCAGCAGTTGCCCGGCCTTGACCGTATCTCCTTCGCGAACCGGCAGGGCCCGGATTTCGCCGTTCACCTGCGAGGTAATGTTCACTTTGGTCTTGGGCTGAATCCGGCCCGACGCCGACACCATTTCCGTCAGATCCCGCTGGGACACCGTCTGGGAGTTCACGGTCGTCTTCTTCTCGCCGCCCATCGTGAAGTTCAGAACAATCACGATGATCAGGGCCAGTGCTCCGCCGCCGAACAGCAGAAGCTTTGTCTTCTTACTCATAGCACGTTACCTCTTGCTCCGCTCACATCTTGCCCATGGCATTCTCCAGATTGGAGATCGCCACGTTGAGATCGAAATCGGCGCTGATCTGGGCCACCTGGGCCTGCTTCATCGACACCTGCGCATCCAGCAAATCGAGTATCGTCGCAGCCCCAAGGTTGTATTTTTCCTGGGTTATCTTTAGGTCTTCAGACGCCGCGTCGACATTGTCGCGGGCTACCTGTTGACGTTGTTTCAATTGATCGATATTCAGGTAGGCCGACTTGATCTGGCTGGCCACCAGATTGCGGGAATCGGCCAAGCTCGCCTGAAGATTATTCTTTGCCACCTTGGCCGCCTTCACCCGCTGCTCGCGCGCGAAGCCGTCGAAGATGTTCCAGTTGAAGCTGAGGCCATATGTCAGCGTGTTGCGCGACTCGGTTCCTTCGGTGCTGGTCGCCAGCAGCGGATTGTACGACTGGTTGGGGCCCGTTATGCGCTCATAGCCGTACGAAACGAATGGCGAGGCCTTCGGCAAATATCCCCACTTCGCCGACATGAGCGACTGGTTGGCCGCGCCGATACTCTTCTCGGTTGACAGCAAGCTCGGCTTGTGCGTCAGACCGAACTGAACCGCCTCCGCCAGCGTGCCTTCAAACTGCCGCACCGAGTACTGTGTCGAAAACTGGTGGTCCTGCATGGGATCAAGGCCGATCGTGTACGCCAGCGAGGCATTGGCGGTAATCACCGCATTCTGCGCCTGCAGGAGCGCCAGCTTGTCGTTTCCGTACTGAACCTTCTGCTTGAGCACGTCGGACTTGGCCGCCGAACCCAGCTCGAATTTCGACTGAATCAGCTTCAGCTGTTCATCTGATCGCTTCACCGCTTCTTCCTGAACGGAGACATCCTGCACGGTCGCGAGGTACAAGTAGAACGCCTGCTTCACCGCCAGAATCAGGTCCTGCTCACTCGCGATGACATCGAGTCGCGCACTCTCATGATCCAGTCGCGCCGCGGCATACGAGAACCAGGCGTCGGGAAGCGTGAACGAGATACCGCCGGAGATGTCCCAGATCTTGCTGGTTGACTTGATATCAGGTGACGGAATTGTGGTGTAATCCGTCACACGGGTTCTCACGACTTTAGCCGTATCCCCGCCGACTACGACCGTCGAAATGGTCGTATCGTAAGCGGTAGGCACGTTCTCATCCGGCTTGATATTGGTAATCTCGTTGTGCGTGTATCGATATGATGCCGCCACGTTCGGCAGAAATGCGCCCAGCGCGGCGCGCTGTGACACCGCGGCCAATTGCTCGGCATTGCGGGCGGAAATAATGCTCGCGCGGTTCTTGAGCGCCAGCGTAATACAATCATCGAGCGTAAGTTCCGCCGCCATGGCGCCGGTAACCGAAACCAGCACGAGAGCGAGGATCAGGAATTTGCACAGAGCGAATCTCATGTATGTCTCCTCAACTGACTAAACTTCCCATGATAGACAGCAGAATGGCTATGGCTGAAATCAATCCTGACGACAAAAGCGAAATCGTCATCCCCTTACCGAATTTGGTATTGAACAGGACTGACAGCCCGATACCGAGCACCACCCATTCCCAGATATAGAAGAGCCCGATTCGTGACAGCAACTGGTATAGAAAGCTCGTCGGACCGCTTCCAGCCGCCAGGATACCGAGCGAATACGATGCGATCATGCTCCCTTTGGCCAGTATCATCGGCAGCGTGAGCCACATGCCGACAGCATACAGCACACAGCAGTACAGGGTCACCGAGAGCACCTGACGGTACCGTGCTTTGCCCGCGAAGACGAAGTTCCCCCAGAAAAGCGCCAGTCCCGCGACGATCAGCGGCTCCAGAAGAAAACCAAGCGTACCAAAGACGATCGTGGAAATCTTCATGACTCCCTGAGCCGACGGAGGCAGCTGTTGCCCCTGCAACCGATCCGCCATCGCTTCCACCTGTAGTTTCTGAATCAGGTCGGCGGTTATGAGCATAAAGCCGAGGAGAAGAATCCCCAGCACGATGTAGGGCACCAGTATTTTCGGTTCGTCCTTGAGTTTGGCGAAGAACTGCGTTGGCGAGGCAAACACCTGCCACAGTCCTCTCACCGAGAGCCCGGAATCCCGTGGCGGCGCGGCCGCGATCTCGACACCGTCATGATTGTTCATCGTTGTTCCCTCATGCTTCAACTGTACGCCATGCGTTAATGAAATGTTTCACCAATCGGCGTGCCGTAACATTCGAGACTCCATTCGCTGGCGCCTGCCGCATGACTATTGGACAGGCGTGACGTGAATTAGTTGCATGGTTCTCTGCGATTGACTCGTGCCGATTCGGCGAATGTCTTATGCACCTTCCATATACGAACCCGCCGGCCGTATTGTTGCGCCAATCGGCCGCTGTCACACGCGATTGGCGTGGCGGTCTTCGAGCGTCTCAATATACTTCTCGGCGGCTACCGCCGCCGTCGTGCCGTCCCCCACCGCATTGGTCACCTGCCGCACCAGTTGTGAGCGAACATCACCGCACGCGAAGATGCCCGGTATCGAGGTCTCCATGCGGCTGTCCGTAATAATGTACCCGCCGGCGTCGACCTTGATCGGCTCCCGGAAAATACCGGTGTTCGGACGGAAGCCGACATATACGAACAGCGCCCCGACGTCAAGTTTCCGACGCTCGCCGGTCTTTACATTGCGCAGCGAAAGGTCGGTCACGTTCCGATCGTCACCGTTGACGGACTCGACCACCGTATCCCATATGAACTCCATTTTGGGATTGTCAAATGCGCGCTTCTGAATGATTTTCTGGGCCCGAAGCTGGTCACGCCGGTGGATGAGATACACGCGCGAGCCGAACTTGGTCAGGAATGCCCCTTCTTCGACCGCCGCATCGCCGCCGCCCACGACCGCGATGACTTTGTCGCGGAAGAAGGCGCCGTCACAGATCGCGCAGTACGATACGCCCTTGCCGGAGTATTCCAGCTCGCCGGCCACCCCGAGCTTGGTCGGGGAGCCGCCGGTCGATACGATCATCGCTTTCGCCCGGTATATGGCGCCCGAGGCGCATCGCGCCACCCGGTCTTCACCCTCGCAGTACACCTCCAGCACTTCATCCATTTCAATCTCGAGACCGAATTTCTTCGCGTGCTCGGTGAATTTCATTCCCAGTTCCGCGCCGCTGATGTGCTCAAAGCCGGGATAATCCTCGACCTCGCCGGTAACCGCAATCTGTCCGCCCGGAAGATATTTTTCGAGACAGACGGTTTTCCGTCGCGCCCGCGCCGAATACATCCCGGCGCACAAGCCGCCCGGTCCACCGCCGACTATTATCACATCGTAGCGCTTTTCCTGATCCATTATTCGCTCACTTTCTCTTTTCTATCCGGGTCGATCGGGTGTGCGACCGGGCGCAAACTACCCTTTAGCACCTTTCTTAGACCGCTTGGCGCTCACTTTCGATTACCAGTCAACACCCTTTTGTGCCAGTATTCCCTTCTGATAGGGATGTTTGATTTCCCGCATTTCGGTGACGAGGTCCGCTCTCTCTATCAGCCATTCCGGAGCGCCTCGGCCGGTAACGACCAGATGTTGGGTCTCAATGCGCGCCGCCAGGACCTGCTCGAATTCATCCTGCGTGACCAGGCCCAGCGTATATGCAACATTCAACTCGTCCAGAATCACCAGCGGATACTTCGCCGAAGAAATCTTCTCCAGCGCCAGCTTGACCCCTGCCTGTGCGGCTGACCGGTGCACTTCGAAGCTCTTGTTGTCATCGACGATACCCACAAACCCCTCACCAATTACGTGCAGCTCGACATTTGGCTCCAGCCGCTTCAGCCCCTTCAACTCGCCGTACTTCCAGGACCCTTTGATGAACTGAATCAGGCAGACCGGCCAGTCATACCCTACCGCCCGGACACACATGCCCAGGGCAGCCGTGGTTTTGCCTTTCCCATCGCCGGTGTAAACCATTAACAGACCTTTAGTTGTCTCGTTTGGCATATTCTCATTCCTCCGGGCAATCCGAATAATATATGACCCCGAGCCGACAGAAAAGCCCTTTTTTGACCGACTGTCGTGAAATTTGCGCTTGCACAAACCGATAAATACCATATTATTTGTGAAAAAAGTAACAAAAGTGGTTGACCAACAGGTCTATTTTGGTTATGTTACTTTAGAAGATGAAGTCGGTTTGAATTGGTGGAATTCGGTGGAATGCCGGTGTTGCTTGGAACATCCTAACTTGAGGTAGCTTGCTATGCAATTCACAAAGGCAGAGGAATACGGGATATTCGGCGTGATCTACCTGGCGGAGCAGGATCACTCAGTTGTCACGCCCTTATCCGAAATATCGGAGTCTCAGAACATCCCGGAGAAGTTTCTGGCGAAAATCTTCCAGTCGCTGTCGAAGGCGGGCATAGTGCGCTCGCACCGCGGTGTCAGAGGCGGATTTACGCTGGCCAAGGATCCCCGCGAGATTACGATCAAGGAAGTGCTCGAGACGATTCAGGGTCCGTATCATTTGACCAAGTGCATCCAGGACATTGAAACGTGCGAGAGAAAATCCCGCCGGAACGGTTTCTGCCCTCTAAGAGAGGTTATCATGATCGCAGAGCGGCAGCTGTGCTCGGTCTTCGAGCAGTACACCGTGGCCGATCTGGTCGCCTGGCAGAAGGAAAAAGTCGCCAAATAAGCGCTACATATTTTGTCCGGAATGCCCTCAATTCAGTTTACTTTGAGAAAAAAATCACGTAAACTGTCGGGACGTGATTTTTGACAACGAAGGTAGGACGGCATGCCGGTGAAATCTGATCGCTGGATCATTGCCATGGCCGAGAGCCACGGCATGATTGAGCCGTTCTCTGCACGACAGATCAGGTCCGGTATCAGTTTCGGGGTTTCCTCCTACGGATACGATTTCAGTTTGGCCGATGAGTTCAGGATCTTCGATCCGACGAAGGTCACCGAGTTGGACCCGAAGAACGTTCCGACCGACGGCTTTAAGGAGATTCGGACCGATTCGATCCTCCTCCCTGCCAACTCCTTTCTGTTGGCACGGTCGCGTGAATATTTCAGGATTCCGCGGGATATCGTGACGGTCTGTTTCGGCAAATCAACGTATGCTCGATGCGGCCTGATCGTGAACGTAACGCCGTTCGAGCCGGAATGGGAAGGTTTCGCGACCGTCAGTCTCGCCAACAGCGGACCACGACCGGTGCGCGTGTATGCGAACGAAGGGATTGCCCAGATTATCTTTCTGCAGGCGGACGAGCAATGTGAAACCTCGTATAAGGATAAGAATGGCAAGTACCAGGCACAGAAGACAATTACAATGGCGAAATCGGATATCCCTACCGATACGCAATAGGGAGTCCGGGCGATAGAGACTTAGGAGATGCATATGCCGGAACAAGCGGTAGCTATAAAAGAAGCAGACAAGGCGAAAGCGAAGTTTGTGAAGAGGCGCATGGTAACAATCGACGGCAATACGGCCGCCGCATATGTGGCCCATGCCACCAACGAAGTGATCGCAATTTACCCGATCACCCCTTCGTCGAACATGGGTGAAATCTCGGACGCCAAGTCGGCGGCCGGTGAACGCAATATCTGGGGCACGATCCCGACNGTGGTGGAATTGCANTCCGAAGGCGGCGCCTCCGGGGCTGTGCACGGAGCNCTGACCTCGGGTGCNCTCACTACCACCTTCACCGCCTCTCAGGGCCTTTTGCTNATGATCCCGAACATGTTCAAGATCGCCGGCGAAATGACTCCGACTGTTTTCCACGTGTCGGCCCGTGCCGTGGCGAGCCACGCGCTTTCAATTTTTGGCGATCACTCGGATGTCATGGCCTGCCGCTCGACCGGATTTGGCTTGATCGCCTCCGGTTCCGTGCAGGAAGTCATGGACCTTGCGCTGATCGGTCAGGCGGCCGCGCTGGAAAGCCGGGTGCCATTTGTGCATTTCTTCGACGGTTTCCGGACCTCGCACGAAGTCCAGAAGGTTGAGGAATTGTCGTTCGACGATATGCGCCAGATGATCGACGAAGAACTGGTGGCCAAACATCGCCAGCGCGCCCTCTCCCCCGAGCGTCCGACTATAAAAGGGACCTCGCAGAACCCGGATGTGTTCTTCCAGGGCCGCGAGACAGTGAACAAGTACTACTTGAACGCCCCGGCCATTATTCAGAAGGCGATGGATAGGTTTGCCGCGCTGGTCGGCCGTTCCTATCATCTGTTTGACTACTTTGGCCACCCGCAGGCCGAACATGTCGTGATCGTCATGGGAACCGGCGCTGAAGTGGTTCATGAAACCGTGGACGAACTCGTCAAGCGCGGCGAGAAGGTCGGCATGATCAAGGTACGGGTATACCGTCCTTTCTCGGTCGAGGCCTTTGCCAAGGCCCTGCCGGCAACGACCAAACGTATCGCCGTCATGGACCGCACCAAGGAAGCCGGCTCGGTGGGCGAGCCGCTGTACGCCGATGTCCAGGCGGCAATCAACGAAGCGCTCGATCGCAAAATCGCGACCTTCACCTCCCGCCCGCTGATCGTCGGCGGCCGCTACGGACTCGGCTCGAAAGAGTTTAATCCGCCGATGGTGAAAGCCGTATACGAAAATCTCAAGCAGTCGACCCCGAAGAATCATTTCACGGTCGGCATCAAGGACGACGTCACCAACACTTCGCTCGATCCCGATCTCTCGTTCGATATCGAAGGCGACAACTTCCGGGCGCTGTTCTATGGCCTCGGCTCTGACGGTACGGTCGGCGCTAACAAGAACTCGATCAAAATCATCGGTGAAAATACCGATTTCTGGGCCCAGGGATATTTCGTCTACGATTCCAAGAAAGCCGGCGCGGTCACCGTTTCGCACGTGCGATTCGGCAAAGACCTGATTCGCAAGCCGTACCTGATCACCAGGGCCCATTTTGTGGCCTGTCACAACTTCTCCTTCCTCGAAAAATACGAGATGGTCGAGAAGCTGATTGACGGCGGCGT
>PQAP01000098.1:0-2683 GCA_003105265.1 candidate division GN15 bacterium
TCGAAGAAAAGCGGGTGCGGGACTCCGCCGGCGCGGCTTACCAGGACAGCGTGCGCAAATCGAATGGCAAGTTGTAGGGCAGAACCCCTTGGTGGTTCTGCCAGGATTCGTAGCGCGGAACCCTTTCGCGGTTCCGCGAATTGATTGAGTCGGGAGATTAGGTTGGGGTACTCGGTTGACCAGTCAGGTATGAGGGAATTTGGGGACAGGGTCGCTTGAAGGAATTTTCTTGATGGTCTCTCGTACGTTTGTTACCTACTCAACCCCACAACAGCTGCTGACAGAGGTCACGGTGTTCTATCTGAACTCGCGTGAATTCAATGGACTGCCAATCTACGTAATTCGCGGGACCAAAGAGGATATTGAAGCCGCTATCTGTGAGCTGATCCGGCGCGGTGAACTTAATGTCTGTCTCGGAGACGTCTTCCCTAACCCGCACATTCAGGCGCTGGAACCAGAGTCACCAGAGGTCCAATTGGACAAGTTCCGGCGCTTGTCGACGGAACATGCTTGTTTATATCCTTCAAGAGCACACCTTAGGGAGATTGTGCACAGGCAAGATTATGCTGGGCGGCCATTCACGCTCAATCTTGCATTGGGCGAACCAAGGCTCATACCACACTACTTCGATTTGACCGTACTTGAGATTTACAGAAACGATCCTCGTTATCATTATGATGTTGCTGACTCCGAGGGCGCAATCAGCGTAAAGGATAAGCACTATGGCTCGCCAGGGTTTCGCGAAGCAGATCAGATTCTAATGAAGAGCTTTGGATTCGGATATTCTAATGATCTGAACCAGCGCGTGGTAGTGGCTTACCAGTATTATCTGCATTTGCTGAGCCCCGAGCATCAGCAGCTGTGGGCTGCCAAGGAGATTCGAGGAAACTACTTTGTCCATCCCGATTACAAACGAACCACCTTTGGGCACATGCCGGAAGGGATTTCTATTTTCCAAGCCTTTCTTGAGGAGCTATCTCTGACAAATCAAGCGAGCGCTCAAATTAAGCGGATACCGATGTTCCAATGTGAGTACTACGGAAAAGACCGACCACGAGAATTCGGTTTTCTAATCCGACCCACCGTTCGTGAGTATGAGACCTTTGCGACAACTCTGGACAAAATGATATCGGAGAATCTCGATAGAAAATTCTTCATAGATGAGATTGACGAATACCGTGAAGTGAAGCAGAGCGGCGACACAGTTTCGATGGAACAGAAAGGCACGATAAGTCTGCTCAGCGAGTGGCTCGATTCGCACGTTCGTTTTCAAGACCCCGAAATCAAGAGGAAACTGGTCAAGACGTTGCAGGATATACGCAAGGAACGATCGATAGCGGCCCATCTGATTACTGACAATCAGTTCGATATGAGCCTCGTGGTCAAGCAACGGGATCTGATGTCGCGAGCGTATAGTGCAATGATGACGCTTCGCAAAGCACTTCAGCTATGTTCGTTGGTCGATTTGGAGATACCCAGTTGGTACCAAAAGGTCAAGGTCTGGAAGTACCGAAGCAGCATCGCATTCCGAAGCTCCGCCGTGCCTTTCCCCCCGCATTTTCGCTGCTAATTCACCATCAATTCCCACGCCGCCCGCTTTAGTGAAAGGAGTAGTCTATATGTCACCTTCAAGGGAATCAAACCGGTGGTCGCAGGTCGCTTCCGGAGAGAGGGGCGGTGCATTTGGGGTCCCCCTTATTTGACGGAGCGAACCCAACCGAATCCAAACCCAAGCCAAGTCCAAACTCTGGCCTTCGCCGGAATAAGAAGATGAAGGCAATGCGTGTTCGGGCAGGTCTTGAGCCGCCGCAGGCGGGTTGTGACCTGCCCGTCATAGAAGGCCTTCGTAGGTCAAGCGCGCTTCGCGCTTGACGTTTCCGGTTCACGAGGTCGGCTGAACGTCCGTCCGCTTGCGGCCCGTGATGTACGTGTACAGCGCCGGAATTACATACAGCGTCAAACCAAGCGAGAACAGCAGTCCGCCGATGATCACAATCCCCATCGACACCCGGCTCTTGGCCGCCGCGCCGAGCGCCAGCGCAATCGGCAGCGCGCCGAACGCGGTCGCCAAGCTGGTCATCAGAATCGGCCGGAATCGCTGGGTGGCGGCGTCGATCACTGCGTCCCGGATATCAAGCCCCTGCGCGCGCCGCTGGTTGGCGAATTCGACAATCAAGATGCCGTTCTTCGTCACGATCCCGATTAGCGCGATAATGCCGATCTGGCTGAAGATATTGAGCGTCTGCCCGAACACCCAGAGCGACAGCACCGCCCCGGCCAGCGCGAGCGGCACCGTGAACATGATCGTCAGCGGATCGCGGAAACTCTCGAACTGCGCCGAGAGAATCAGGTAGACCAGAATGAGCGCCAGCAAGAATGCGAACATCAGCGTGTTGGAGCTTTCGGCGAATTCCTTCGCTGTGCCGGCCAGAGACGTGGAGAACGATTCATCCAGCGTGCCGGCTTTGATCTTGTCCATCTCCTTGATCGCATCGCCGATCGTGAACCCGGCGGCAGGCGCGGCCATGACAGTCGCGGCGACGTAGCGATTGTAGCGATACAGTTGCGGAGGGCTGCTGCGGAACGACATCTTCACGATATTGTCAAGCTGCACCAGTTCTCCGCGGCTGTTGCGGACATAGACACTGCCGAGATCGAGCGGCTGGTCGCGGTCGGCCCGGTC
>PQAP01000098.1:2855-7118 GCA_003105265.1 candidate division GN15 bacterium
AGGTCGACCACTTGAAAGACGGAATCCGCCTGGGCTTTTTCCATGAACGCCGGCAGCACATTCCGGAGTTTCTCGAGTGTGGGCGCCTGAATCACGTACTGCACGGGGAGTCCTCGTCCGCGACTGGCGCTGCCGATCGTCTGTTCCTGCATGACATAGGCGCGGGCGAACGTGTAATCCTTGAGCTGCGCGGTGACGGCGTCCGCTATCTGCTGCTGAGTTCGCGTGCGCTGATCGGGCGACACGAGTCCAAGCCGCACGAAGCCGCTGTTCACGCCGCCCGAACCGCCGCCGCCGGCCGTCACGGATATTATCACATCCTTTTCCGGAATGGAGTCGACCAGCGCGATGAGTTTGCCCATGTAGTCGTACATCGGCTCGTACGCCGTCCCTTCGGGCGCGGTAGCGCTGATCATGAAGCGGCTCTTGTCCTCCATCGGCGCCAGCTCCGACGGCAGCAGCGTGCCCAGGCCGAGGATGATCGCCAGCGCCGCCGCCATGATGACCGGGGCAAGCCAGCGCCGCTGGACAAACAGTCGTAGCGACCGGTTGTAACCGCCAATCAGGCGATTGAACCATTGTTCGCTGAGCAGGAACAGCTTGTTCTCATGCGCCGGTTTGTGCAGCGTGCGGGCGCTCATCATGGGAGTCAGCGACAGCGACACAAACGCCGAGATGAGTACCGATCCCGCCACGACAATGCCGAACTCGCGGAACAGCCGTCCGGTCAGACCCTGCAGGAAGATGATCGGCAGGAACACNGANGCCAGNGTGATCGTGGTCGANATGATCGCGAANATGATCTCCTTCGATCCCTTGTGTCCCGCNTCGATCGGATCCATGCCGCCTTCGATTTTCNTGTAAATGTTTTCCAGCACNACGATGGCGTCATCGACTACAATTCCGGTAGAGAGCACCACGCCAAGCAGAGTCAGAATGTTGATCGAGAACCCGGCGACATACATGATAAAGAAGGTGCCGATAAGCGAAATCGGGATAGCCAGCATCGGGATGATCGTCGTGCGCCAGTGCCGCAGGAAGACGAAGATAACCAGCAGCACGAGCAGGAACGCGATCAGAATCGTCTCCAGCACCTCCGTAATCGCCTTCCGGATATTGGCGGTGGTGTCCATGGCGATGTTGGTCGTGAGATCGTCGGGGAGATCCTTCTTGATTTGCGCCAGCCGGCGATAGAACTCGTCGGCAATCGCGATCTGGTTGGCGCCGGGCTGCGGGACCAGGACCACCGCCACCATCGGGACACCGCCGTTGCCGCGCATGATCGAGCGCTCGTTCTCCGGCGCCATAACCGCGCGCCCGACATCCCTGAATTTCACCACCGAACCGGCCGACTCCTTGATAATCAGATTATTGAATTCTTCAGGAGAGGACATGCGGCCGAACGTGCGAATCGACAGCTCCGTGCTGTATCCCTCGATACGTCCCGACGGCAGTTCGATATTCTCCCGGTCCAGCGCGGACTTGACGTCGAGCGGCGTGAGATCGTGAGCGGCCAGCTTGGTGGGGTCGATCAGCAGCTTGATCGCGTATCGCTTCTCCCCCCAGATGTCCACGCTACTGACGCCCGGGATGGTCTGAAGGCGCTCCCGGAAAATGTCCTTGGCCGCCGCCGAGAGCTCGAGCAGCGAGCGCTTGCTGCTCTGGAGCGTCATGGAAAGTATCGGGCTGGCGTCGGCATCGGCTTTGAATACCGCGGGCGGGTCGGCGTCGGGCGGGAGATCGTGCACTGCCTGCGAGACACGGTCGCGCACATCATTGGCGGCCGTCTCCATATCGACACCAAGCTGGAATTCAATCGTGATGCGACAGCGGCCGTCGCTGCTGGACGACGTCAACGAGCGAATCCCCGCAATACCGTTGAGCTGTTCTTCAAGCGGTTCGGTGATCTCCGACTCTATGACGTCGGCGTTGGCGCCGGTGTAACCGACGCTGACCGTGATGATCGGCGGATCGACACTGGGATACTCCCGCACGCCCAGAAACAGAAAGCCGAGCGCGCCGAAAAGAACGATTAGAATCGAAAGAACGATAGAGAGAACCGGACGATTTATAGAGACGGAAGAAAGGTTCATGGTCTGGCTGCGATCAATTGTTCCCGAGTGTCTTTACCTGAACCCCCTTGCCGTCGGTCAACTGAAGGATACCGGTGACAATAAGCGTGTCGTTTGGTGATAAGCCCTCGGTAATCTGAATGCCGGTTTCGGTTCGAATGCCGGAGGTCACGCGCATCGTCACCGCCTTGCCGTTCTTGCAGATGAATACGGTCTCACCTGCGAGATCGGGGATGACCGCCTCCGAGGGCACGACGATGGCATCCGGTACCCGCTCCAGGGTAATCTCCACTTTGGCGAATGCGCCCGGGACAAGCCCGCCATCGGAGTTGGGCGTAGTCGCTCGCCCGGTGATCGTCCGGGTTTCGGGATCGATCATCGATTCCACGGCGTACACTTTGCCCGTGCGAGCGTCTTTGGACTCTCCGACGCGAACTGCTACTTCCGTGCCGCTTTTCAGCAGCCGCGCATATTTTTCCGGTACGGCAAATTCCACTTTCATCGGGTCGGTGTCCTGCAACGAGGCAATCAGCACGCTGGGGGTGACATAGCCGCCTTCGCTGACATGGCGGAGCCCGATTATACCGTCGAACGGCGCGCGGATTTCGGTTTCAGCCAGTTGCGATTCGATCGCTTCCCGCTCGGCCTGGATCATGTGCAAAGCATTCAAGCTCTTGTCGTATTCTTCCTGGCTGATGGCCTTGATCTCGAAGAGTTTCCGCCGACGTCCCTCTTCGTCCGAGGCCTGCTTCTCCTCGACCTGCTTGCGTCTGAGCTGCGCTTTCAACTCCGTGTCGTTGATCTTCAACAGGAGCTCCCCCTTCCTCACATGCTTCCCCTCCTGAAAATAGACGCCGGTTACCCGACCGGATATTTCAGGATGAAGCTGCACTTCCTCGTTGGCGAGCAGCGTGCCGGTCGTGAATATCGTATTCAATAAGAGCTGCGGCTTCACCAGCACCGCTTCGACCGAGATCAGATTCCGGCTGCCGCCTCCGCGATTCGGCTGCGAGCCGTTACCCGAGCCGCAGGCCAACCCGAGAGTGAGTGTCAGGCAGAGTGCACCAATGAATAGAGACGTTAGCGTGAGACGATGAAGCATGATGTATTTTTCCAACCGCCAATGCATACTGTTAAACCGGTCTGCAATATACCCCCGATTTTCAGCGCGTGCAATCGGAAGTGTGCAAAACGCAGCATCGGCGACGTTATTTATCGGGTGAAAAGTGAGAAGGGCATGTCAGTTGACATGCCCTTTCATTTGCAGCAGTCGCATCGGGTGCGACTTACCCGTTCTTTACCAGATCTGCACCTGCAGCGAATCCGGCCGCACCATGGCATCCCCTTCCTTGCAGCCGAACGCCTGGCGGAAGGCCGGCATGTTCGACAGCGGTCCGAGCACCCGCCACTTGGCCGGGCTGTGCGGATCGGTGTTGACCTGTAGTTTCAGCCCTTCCGGCCGCTGGTTGGTGCGCCACGCCTGCGCGTACGACAGGAAGAAGCGCTGTTCCGGAGTGAATCCGTCGATCAACTTCTTCTCTTTTCCGGCCAGCGCCAGCTGCAGACCGTCGTACGATATGAGCAACCCGGCCAAGTCGCCGATATTCTCGCCGAGCGTCAGCTTGCCGTTGATATGGAGCGAATCCACCACGACGTATCCATCGAACTGCTTCACCAGCACCTCGGCGCGCCGATCGAACTCTGCACGATCCGCCTCGGTCCACCACATTTTCATGTTACCGTCGGCGTCGAACTGGCTTCCCTGATCGTCGAACCCGTGCGATATCTCGTGACCGATCACGGCTCCCATCGCGCCGTAGTTAACGGCGTCGTCCATGTCGCCGTCGAATACCGGCGGCTGCAGGATGGCGGCGGGGAAGCAGATTTCGTTCAGGAGCGGGTTGTAGTACGCGTTGATCGTCTGCGGCGGCATGCCCCATTCGGTGCGGTCAACCGGCTTGCCGATTTTGTCCATCTGCCGGCGGTATTCGAACTCCGAGGCGCGGCGAAGGTTGGCGACATAGGAACTGCGATCGATCGTCAGCGCCGAGTAGTCGCGCCACTTGTCCGGATAGCCGATCTTCGCGGTGAACGTGGAGAGCTTTTTGAGCGCCATCTGCTTGGTCGGCTCGCTCATCCACGGGAGGTTCTGTATCCGTACCGCCAGCGCTTTCTTGAGGTTTTCGATCAT
>PQAP01000099.1 GCA_003105265.1 candidate division GN15 bacterium
AATCCTGAAATCACAATTTGTGACTTCAAGATTGGAGTTCTACGGCTCGTATCGAGTCATTTCGGAAATCAGAATGGCAAGCGGCACCGCGACACCGAGAATTGCCCCCGGATAGCTGCCGAATTTGGCGCCGATGTACATCGTGGTTTCTGTGCCCTTTCGATAAGTTGGCGGGCCGGTATAGCCGCCGGTGAACAGCGGTTCCTCCCAGGGAATCATTTCAAGAGTAACGCCGACTGAAATCAGATCGCTTCGATTGAGCGAGATTCCGGCCACCAGACCGGGGGCGCTGTCGATGAGACTTGAAAAAGTTTGGATAATCGGTCCCGCGCCGAGATCAACCGAAGTATGCCGATTCAGCCACACTCTGCCCCGCAGTTTGGCGGCAAGGCGGGAACCATCGTCATCGGCTGAATAGTATCCTGTGACGCCAACGGCCCAACCGGGCTTAATGTTTTTCATCAGCCCGTATTCCCACTGCAGGTGGAATTGGCGATTGCCGCCATACCGGGGCGCGCTGCTCTGCGACAGCCGGAAGCTGTACCCGAATTCCGAGATTACGAAGTGTTTTGCAGGCAGCGGTGCAGCTCGCCACACAATGGATTTGCCGTGCTCGACCGCTGACGCAAACACAGGCAACAGACAGGCAGCGATAATAAGTACAGTGCTCTTGGCTGATTTCATTGCTCACTGGTACCACAGGCGCTTGCCCCTGTCAAGCAATCATTGAGACTCAAATACTCCCCATTGCATCGCCTGAATACTCCATGTACATTGCGACAGATATATTCATCGGGGCAAAACCTTGCTGCTTACCCGACCGCGCGGCTAAGGCGATATGAGTGGAGAAATGAGAGAGTTTCGTGTCGACATAGACTACATTGTCAAGACCCTTAAGGCGTTGATCCGCATCAACTCGGTGCTGCCGCATGAGCAGCTCTTGGCTGGTTTCATCGCCGACGAACTCAAGAAGATGGGATTACGGCCGCAGCTTCACGAGACGGCGAAAGACCGGCCGAACGTGTACGCAAATGCTGAGTTCGGTCGAGGCGGACCGTTCGTGGTGTTGTCGGGGCACTCCGACACCGTCGGCACAGCAGCCGACTGGGTGAGTGATCCGTTTCAACCGGTCACGCAGGATGGTCGGCTTTACGGTCTGGGCGCAATCAACATGAAAAGCGGTCTGGCGTGCTGTCTCGGCGTAATGAAATCGTTGGTTGAATATGGTAACAGCGCGGGGCTTAACGGCCGGGTCGGGCTGGCCGTCACGGTCGATCAGGAAGGATTGAGTATTGGCGCCGAGGCCATGCTTCAAACTGAATACGCCAAGTGTGATGCAATGCTTCACGCCGAGCACTTCTTTGGCGATTCGCAAAAGGATTACCTGCCCCTTGCCGGCACCGGCAAAGTGCTGTACAAGCTGACTATTCGCGGCAAGTCGGCGCATGCGTTTCGCCCTTCTGAGGGCGGCATTAATGCCATTGGCGACGCGGCTTCAATCATCACCGCCCTCGACAGATTGAATCTTCGTCCGCATGAACTCTACGGTCGAGGAACCTACTGCGTCCTCAATGTCAGCGGCGGACCGGCGCAGTACTCGATGGTCGTTCCCGAACTCTGCGAAGTGACAATTACGCGGCTGACTGTCCCCGGCGAAACGCGCGATATTGCCGTGAAGGATATGTTGGATCTGATAGACTCCCTGAATCTCAAATCCAAGGTCACGGTGGAGACTCCCCCGCCGAGCTACGATCCGTATCAGCTTGACACGGAGACGCCGTTTGTCAACATCTTCAGAGATGCGTACCAAAACGTTGTCGGTGCAGCTCCTCATTTCGCTCCGCATCGCGGCATTACGGATGCCAATGTCTTCGCCAAAGCCGGTATCCCGACCATTGTCTTTGGACCCAAGGGAGCTAATCATCACAAGGCCGGAGAATATGTCGAACTGGCGTCCCTCGCACCGGTCGCGCAGGTCTATGTTCAGACCATAAATCGTTATCTGGGAGATGGGGAATAGGAGGTTTGGCAGGAGGTTATGCCGATGCCTGAAGCTATGAGACTGGCGGGTGTCTCGGATATCCACGGCAACCTCCCCGCGCTTGAGGCCGTGCTTGCCGATATCGAGCGGCGCGGCATATCCCGGATTGTGAATCTCGGCGATTCGCTCTACGGTCCAATTGACCCGGCGCACACCGCGGATTTGCTTATCCGACTCAAGTGGCCGACCGTGCGCGGCAACGAGGACCGGATTTTGCTTTTTCCGCCGAGCGACACTTCCGATTCCCCCTCTCTGGAATACACCGTCCAATCGTTATCGGGCGATCACGTGATCTGGCTGGCGTCGCTGGCCATGACCGCGGAGGCGTTCGATTTCTGCTACATGTTTCATGGTTCACCGGAGCGTGACGATCGCTATTTCCTGAGCGAGGTGACGCCCCACGGCATCGCGGCGCGCTCGGTCGAAACGCTTGAGGATGAAACCGCCGGAATCTACCAGCCGATCATTCTCTGCGGTCACGATCATACCCCTCGCATCTGTCATCTTCCGGATAACCGGCTGATAGTGAACCCCGGAAGTGTCGGCCTGCAGGCGTACACCGATCACTCCCCGTACCCGCATGTCATTCAGACCGGTTCGCCCCACGCCCGCTACGCCATAATCGAAAATACCGGCGGTAACTGGTCGGCCGAGATCATTCCGGTGGAATACGACTGGAACCGCGCCGCTGATCTGGCGGCCGCGCACGGCCGGCCCGATTGGGCAATCTGGCTGAAAACCGGGATAGCCGGCGTTGCCTGAGCGGATCCAATCTCGTCATTTTGCGGAGGTAATATGCTCAGATTCACACTAACCCTTGGAACGCTCGGTATTTTGTGGACCTCAGGATACGTTGCCCAGGCACAGGAGAATGCCATGTCTATCGGCCTGAGATTTCAACAGGAAACCTGCTACGATACCGGCGGGTCAGTCGGCAAAAACATCGGCTACGGCGCCCGCGTGCCGGAATTTAAAACCTACGATGGCGCGCCCGCGGCCAAGCTCCCGGCGGCTGCGGCCGGAGACCTTTCGGTGGACAATGCCATCCATCGGCGGAAGTCGATACGCACCTATGCCGACATGCCGGTATCCCTCAACCAGCTCACCCGGCTGCTGATCGCGGCCGATGGTATCACACAGGTCGACAGCCGGATCGCCCATCGCTCGATTCCATCGGCCGGCGCGCTGAATCCGCTGGAGGTCTACGTGGCGGTGTCGCAGGTATCGGGCCTGGATAGCGGGCTGTACCACTTCAAGGTCATGGATACAAGCTTGGAGTTGGTCAAGCCGGGTCCGGTCAGCGCCAAACTTCAGGCGGCAGCGTTGGGTCAGGAGTCGGTCGGTAACGCCCCGTTGGCACTGGTGATCACAGCTCGGTTTGATCGGACCACCCGGAAGTATGCCGACCGGGGGTATCGCTATGTTTACATGGAAGTTGGCGGCGCCATGCAGAGCGTATACTTGCAGGCAACCGCGCTCGGCCTCGGCACAGTAGCGGTTGGGGCGTTTGAGGACGCGAAGGTGAACGAGTTGTTGGGATTGGACGGTCGGACAGAGTCGGCGCTCCTGATTCTACCGGTAGGATATCCGGCGGACTAGAAGAACCACCGCCCGAGGCGCATCAATAACGCTTTGTGCGACAAAGAATTGTGAGGCCCGAAAGGCGGTTGAATCAGAGAAAGTCATTTCCCTCTTGACCGGGGAGGCCTGCGCGCATTAATATACAAAACTTGGCTCGTGCTGGGCCCTTAGCTCAGTTGGTTAGAGCAGCTGACTCATAATCAGCGGGTCGCAGGTTCGAGCCCTGCAGGGCCCACTAAGGAAAGGTAGGTTTTTGACGGGCAATTAGCTCAGCTGGTTAGAGCGTTCGGTTCACATCCGAGAGGTCACTGGTTCGAGTCCAGTATTGCCCAAATGTACATATGGATTACAGCAAACGAAAAATACTGGTTTTCGGGGGTCCGACCATGCCGGAATTCGGCTGCGACCCCGAGACAAAACGGGAGTATACGGCGCGTTCTTTGAAACCTCAAAGAATGCGCTTTTTGTTTATGGCGACAAGAAAGAGATCCCAAGGAGGACACAATGCAGACCGATCTTGAACTGTTACTCAAACTCCAGATGATCGACTACGATCTCGGCGAGTTGGAGCGGTCCAAGGAGTACCTCCCGGATATGATGGAAAACCTGCATCGCGAGATGCAGGACGTGGCTGACCGACTGAGCCAGGTGAAAGAGCTGCTCACCGCGTCCCGCGCCAAACAGAAGACGCTCGAACTGGATATCAAGACCAAAGAGGCCTCGCTGACCAAGTACCAGCAGCAGATGATGTCGATCAAGACCAACAAGGAGTACGATGCCCTGGTGGCGGAGATCGATTCCATCAAAGCGTCGATTTCCTCCAATGAAACCGAGTTGCTTCAGACGATCGAAGCCATTTCCGCACTGGAAAAGGATCTCGCCGCCTACCAGGAGAAGGACACCCAGATCAGGGAGAATAACACTCGTCAGCTGTCAATTCTTCAGGAGAAAATCGATTCGATCGGCGAAAAAGTCGCTGCCAAGGAAGCAATCCGCCAGCAAGTGGTGGGGACGATCTCCCGACCGACCCTTTCGGTGTACGAGCGCGTCCGGCGCGGCAAAGGCGGGCAGGTAGTGGTGCTGGTGCGCAAACGGGCCTGCGGCTCCTGTTACAAGGCGCTGACCCAGCAGCGGATTCAGGAGATTCGCCGCGGCGACAAGATTATGACCTGTGACAACTGCGGCTGCATGCTGTACTGGGATAACAACGAATCGAACTGACGATGAACGGCAGGAGCATAATTCTGATGGTGACCCCCTCAAGGAGGAGCGATGGCTAAGATAGTGGACAAAACGGCGCTGACTTTCGACGATATTCTGCTCACGCCCGCTTACTCGACCGTGCTGCCGCGCGATGTCGATGTTGCCACCGTCATCGCTCCCGGCATTGCTCTGCAGATTCCGCTCTTGTCGGCCGCCATGGACACCGTCACCGAATCACCGCTCGCAATCGCGCTGGCCCGTGAAGGGGGACTGGGAGTGATTCACAAGAATATGTCTCCCGAGGCCCAGGCGGTCGAGGTCGACAAGGTGAAGCGGTCCGAGTCCGGCATGATTGTCGACCCGATTACGCTTCCGCCCACGAGCACGATCAGCGAGGCGCTTGGTGTGATGAAGAAGTTCTCGATCTCCGGTATCCCTATCACCGAGAACGGGAAGCTCGTCGGAATACTCACCAACCGTGACCTTCGCTTCCTCATCGACACCGGCCTGAAAGTGTCCGAGGTGATGACCAAGGACAAGCTGATCACCGTGCCGCAGGGGACCGACCTCGAGACCGCCAAATCGATGCTCCAGAAACACCGGATCGAGAAACTATTGATTGTCGATGACCAGTACCGGCTTAAGGGCATGATCACGGTCAAAGACATCATGAAGCGGATTCAGTACCCGCACGCCTGCAAAGATGACCGGGGGCGGCTTCGGGTCGCGGCGGCGGTCGGTGTCGGTCCGGACCTTGAGTCGCGGGCCGAGAAACTGGTTGCCGCCGGGGTTGATCTGCTGGCGGTCGATAGCTCCCACGGCCACAGCCAGGGGGTGCTCAAAGCGGTCATGTTCCTGAAAAAGAGATACCCGGATGTGCCGGTTATGGGCGGTAATATCGCCACGACTGAGGGGGCGGAGGCCCTTATCGGGTCCGGCGCGGATTGCATCAAAGTCGGGATCGGTCCCGGTTCGATCTGCACGACACGGGTGGTCACCGGCGCCGGGATGCCGCAAGTGACGGCCATAATGAATGCGGTCGAAGCCGCTCAGAAAGCCAATATTCCGGTGGTCGCCGATGGCGGCATCCGCTACTCCGGTGACATCACCAAGTCGCTTGCCTGCGGGGCACAGGCGGTGATGATCGGCTCGCTGCTGGCCGGAGTCGAGGAATCCCCCGGTGAAATCCTGCTGTTCGAAGGGCGTTCCTACAAAGTGTATCGCGGCATGGGCTCGCTGGGCGCCATGAAGGATGGCTCCAAAGACCGCTATTTCCAGGAGCATGAAGAAGAAGCGTCCAAGCTGGTGCCGGAGGGCGTCGAGGGGCGCGTCCCGTACAAAGGGAAGCTGTCGGAACTGGTGTTCCAATTGGTCGGCGGGATCCGGTCCGGCATGGGGCTGTGCGGCGCCGCTAACCTGAAGGAACTTATGGAGAAGACGCAGATCGTAACCATCACGCAGGCTGGCGTGCTGGAATCGCATCCGCACAGCGTACCGATCAGCAAAGAAGCGCCAAACTATCGCAGAATGTATTAGGATACCGGCGAGTCGACCGATAGTTTGAGTAGCATGAATCCGATGATGTTTTTTGTTGGTGTGTATAGATAGTAACGAAGCAAGTGAAAGTAGGAGACACAGTCGCGCTTTAAATGCAAGTTTAAGGTGAGGAAAGTCCGAGCTCCACAGGACCAAGGCGCCCGGTAACACCGGGGCGGAGTGATCCGACGGACAGTGCCGCAGAAACTATACCGCCACGCCATAGGTGTGGTAAGGGTGAAATCGTAGTGTAAGAGACTACGGCGCCGACGGGTAACCGTTGGTGCGGGTAAACCCCGCCTGGAGCAAGGCCAAATAGAGGAAGAGGGGTTGGTTCGCCCCGTTATTATTCCCGGGTAGGCCGCCTGAACCGCCGGGCAACCGGCGGTCAAGACAAATGACTGGAGCTCCCTGTCACACGGGAGTCACAGAACTCGGCTTAACTCCTGCTTTCCAAAGCTCAAAGCTTTGTGGAGGCATCCATGACTTGGGCCACGAAGCAGCAGCCACTGAAGTGGGTGCTTGCTCCTGAGCCGGAGTTGTCGTTCGTCAGTTCCCTGGCCGCGCAGGTGAACCTGCCGGTCAACGTGACCAAGATTCTCGTCAACCGACAGCTCGATACCCCGGAACTGATCGATCGTTTTCTCAATCCTAAAATGACCGATCTCAAGGATCCGTTCAGTATGACCGGAATGGAACAGGGGATCAACCGCCTGACGCGCGCGCTTTTTGAGAATGAGAAGGTGATGATCTACGGCGACTACGACGTCGACGGCATCACCGCCACGGCTCTCCTCTACATGGTGCTCAACAAGCTCGGCGCGCAGGTCATTTTCTATTTGCCGAACCGTCTGGTCGAGGGATACGGTCTGTCGGTCGAGGGAATCGACGAGGCCAAGGCCGGTGGCATCAGCTTGATCGTGACCGTCGACACAGGCATTACGGCGGTCGATGAAATCGAATACGCCAATCAGCTCGGTATCGATGTGGTTGTGACCGACCACCACGAGCCCGGCATGACGATCCCGCATGCTCACGCCATCATCAACCCGAAACAGCCCGACTGCGAGTACGGCGGGGAACTGTCCGGTGTCGGCGTGGCGTTCAAGTTCGCGCAGGCGTTGTATCGCCGGCTCAACCAGGATGAGCGTGAGCTCGAAGAACATCTCGATCTCGTCGCTCTCGGCACCTCGGCGGATATCGTCCCGCTGGTGGGCGAAAACCGGGTGCTGACCAAATTCGGCATCCGCCAGATCGCGCGTACGACCAAACCGGGTCTCAAGTCGCTGGCATTCGTCTCCGGTTTGATGGGGAAAGACATCAGCACCGGCCAGGTGGTATTCATTCTGGCTCCGCGCATTAATGCGCTCGGACGGCTCGGTGACGCCCGTCAGGCGATTCGTCTGCTGACTACCCGCGACGAGCGGACCGCGCAGGAGATCGCCCGCAAGCTGGATTCGGAAAACCGGCGCCGCAAAGAAATCGACGAAAAGACCCTGCATGAAGCGCTGGCGCAGATGCGGGAAGTGGTCGATCTCGATCAGGATCGCGCGATCGTGCTGGCCGCTGAGGGCTGGCATCAGGGGGTGATCGGAATCGTCGCCAGCCGGTTGGTCGAAAAATTCCATCTGCCGACCGTGATGATAGCGATTTCCGATACCGAAGGGAAAGGGTCGGCNCGCTCGATCCCGGGTTTCCATCTCTGCGAGGCGCTCAAAGAGTGTGAGAACCTGCTGGTCAAGTACGGCGGGCACAAGTACGCCGCCGGGCTGTCGATTCTTCCCGACCGCATACCGGAATTCCGGGANCGGTTCCGTGAAGTGTCGAGCCGTTTTCTTTCCGACGAGGATATCATCCCGAAGTTATTTATCGATTTGGAAATCGAGCTGACCGAAATCACCGATGCGTTCATGGATGCGCTGGAAGCGTTCTCCCCGTTCGGACCGCAGAACATGCGGCCGATCTTCCTGACCCGCAACTGCGAAGTGGTCGGGGTGCCGTACGTGGTCGGCAACAATCATCTCAAGATGAAAGTGCGCAAAGGCGACGCCGTGCTCGACGTGATCGGGTTCGGATTCGGCGACATGGCGCGCGCCATTTCCGACAAGGGTTGTCTGGTCGATATCGTCTACGCGGTCGAATACAACACCTACAACGACCAGACGCAGATACAGATTCGTCTCAAGGATATCAAGCTCACCGCGGGGGACATGTTCCCGCGCTGACGGAGAAGTCGTGACGGTTCTGCAGTCATTCGAGCAGGGAGATATTCGCGCGCTGTCGCGCGTGGTCTCCCATGTGGAAAATGAAGCCGAGGAATTCCAGACGCTGCTCGGGCGTCTGTACCCCAAAGTAGGCCGGGCGCTTCGCATCGGCATCACCGGCCCCCCCGGCTCGGGCAAATCCACGCTTGTCAACGCACTGACGCATGAATTTCTGAATGACGGCAAACGGATCGGCATCATCGCGGTCGATCCAACCTCGCCGTTCACGGGCGGGGCGCTGCTCGGCGACCGCGTGCGGATGAACGAATTCCCGCCCGATGGCCGCGTCTACTTCCGCTCGATGGCCACTCGCGGCGCCACCGGCGGGCTGGCCGCCGCTACCGACAATGTGACCGTGGTTTATGACGCCTTCGGCTTCGATATCACGCTCATCGAAACCGTCGGAGTCGGCCAGGTAGAGCTTGATATTATCGACACCTGTGATGTCGTCGTGGTGGTTATCGTTCCAGAGTCGGGAGATTCGGTGCAGACGATGAAGGCCGGTTTGATGGAAATCGCCGATATCTTCTGCGTGAACAAAGCGGATCGTCCCGGCGCCGACCGCATCGCTGCCGAGCTTCACATGGCCGTGGACTCCCGCAAGAAAATCCCCGGTGCATGGCCGTTGCCGGTGATTTCCACTGAGGCGGTCAACCGGAAGAATATCGACCGGCTGCATCAGAAAATTCTCGATTTTGTCACATTCATTCGACAGAACGGCCAGTTCGACAGACATCGCCGCGAGCAGTTGAAGCTCAAACTGCTGCATATCGTGAAACAGCGATTCCAGCGGGAATTTCTGGATCATCTGACGGTCGACTCCGAACTCGACCGGATCGCCGATGATATCAGGACCGGCCGCACCAATCCGTATGCCGCCGGGGAAGAGCTATACGCCCGATTTGCCAAGAACGCGGCGCGCTA
>PQAP01000100.1 GCA_003105265.1 candidate division GN15 bacterium
TACATGCACTACATGGCCGGTCATAATGCCGTGGCGGTGAACTGAGGAGCTGACAATGCTGAAGACACTGATCGAAAAGGAAATCCGTGATACCCTCGGCTCGACCAAATTCATCATCACGTTTGCTGTCTGTGTCGCTCTGTCCTTCCTCTCCTTCTACGTCGGTGCGGGCAACTACCGCATCAGCCAGGCGCAGTACGAGGCCGCCAAAGCGCAAAACCTGAGGCAGTACGAGGGACTGACCGACTGGTTCAACGTCCAGTCGACCCGGATATTTCTTCCACCTCAACCGGCCGCCGTCCTCGTGTCCGGAGTCTCCAATGATATCGGCCGGACGTTCGAAGTGCAGGGACGCGGCGATTTGACCGCCGAGGACAGCAAGTACGGCGATGAACCGCTTTTCGCCGCCTTCCGCTTTCTTGATCTCGAATTCCTCTTTCAGATGGTCCTGGCGCTGTTCGCCATTCTGCTCGGCTACGACGCCATCAGCGGCGAGAAAGAACGAGGTACCCTGCGCCTGACGTTTGCCAATGCGGTGCCCCGAGCGACCTACATCGGCGGTAAATTGATCGGCTCGGCAATCGCGATGATTGTCCCGCTCGTCACCGCGCTGGCGGCCGCGTCACTCCTGCTGCCGATTCTCGGTGTGCCGATGTCCGGCTCCGATTGGGCGCGCCTCGGGCTCGTGATCTTCGTCGGTGTCTTGTATCTCACGGCCGTGCTCGCGCTGTCGATCCTGGCGTCCGCCCTGACTCATCGCTCGGCTTCCGCCTTTCTCATGTTGCTGGTTATCTGGGTCGGGAGTGTGATGATCGTCCCCCGTACCGCGGTGCTCATCGCGGGACGCGCCGTGGATGTACCTTCGCTGGATGACATCAACACGCAGAAGGCCAAATTCTCCTCTCAACTGTTTGCGGAAGATGCGGAGAAGATGAGCGCCTTCAAACCGACCGTTACGGGTGACATGGACTCGATGATGAAAGAAGTCAATGATTTCATGAACAACCTCGCCGACAACCGCGAGAGCAGACGGCGCGAATTTGCCGGACGCCTTGATGAACAGCGCCGTAACCGGCAGCAAATTCAGGAGAATCTCGCGTTTGGCCTCGCCCGGGTCTCTCCGGCGACGTCGTTGTCACTCGCGCTTGCCTCTATCGCCGGTACATCGTTGCCACTGAAGGACCGGTATCACGAGGTCGCCCTCGCCTACCAGGCGGCTTTCGCCGATTTCCAGACAAAAAAACTCGGCGCGCCTGTCGGCGGACGAATGATCCGCATAGGCAGCACGTCCGACGACGCCGAAAAGCCGAAACCGATCGACCTCTCCGAAATTCCCNTGTTCACCTTCNCNTCGGAACCGCTGGGGCGATCATGNACGTCTGCGCTTGTCGANGTCGGACTGCTTTTGATCTTCAACCTTCTCTTCTTTGGCGGAGCGTTCGCCGCGTTTCTCCGCTATGACCTGCGATAGAAAGTGAGGCAGCTCGTGTTAGGCATTTTGATCAATAAAGAACTCAGATCGATCCTGCTCAGCCCCAAATTCGCCGTTTCCTTCGGGCTCTGCTCTGTTCTCATTCTGCTCAGCGTCTTTCTCGGAATCCAGGAATACCGCTCGTCGGTCACCCAGTACCAGACCGCCCGGCAACTGAACGACCAGCAGCTTCGCGAGACATCCGGCTGGATGCGCCTCACCACCAAGGCCTATCGGGAGCCGTCCCCAATGCAAATCTTTGTCTCCGGCCTCAGTTACGACATCGGGCGATTCTCTTCAGTCAATTCCTTCAACCCCGTCAAGCTGACCGGAAGTACGTACTCCGAGGATACTATTTTCGCCCTGTTCCGAATAATCGACTTTGCCTTCATCGTGCAGGTGGTCCTGTCGCTCTTCGCGATCCTCTTCACTTTCGATGCCGTCTGCGGCGAGCGTGAGGACGGCACCTTGAAACTCGTCTTCTCCTCGGCCGTGCCCCGGGCCAAATATCTGATTGCGAAATGCGCCGGCGCATGGCTGGGGCTGGTTGTCCCCATCTGCATTCCGATCCTGCTCTCGATCCTATTGCTCTTCGTCTTCGCCGTCCCGTTTGCAGCGGGTGACTGGCTCCGGCTCGGCTCGCTCCTGGGCGTTTCGCTGTTGTATTTCACCTTCTTTGTTGTACTCGGCGTTCTGCTGTCGACGCTCACCCGGCGTCCATCCATCTCCTTCCTCTTTGGACTGGTGAGCTGGGTGCTCGCGGTGCTGATTATCCCGCGTGCTTCGGCAACTGTGGCCGGTCAGATTGTCAGAGTCCCCACCGTCGCCGAGATCGAGGGAATGCGCGATGGTTACGCCACCAACCGCATGAACAGCTTCAACGAGGAATTCAGTAAGAACTGGGAAAAGTGGGCACGGGAAGATCATGCGGCGGGGTCCGAGCGCGATTCGGCTTCCGTGCAGGATCGTATGTGGACGCGCATGCAGGTACATGATTCCGCCCGCAAGGTCGTGCAGCAGGAGATCGAGCAGTACGGCGAGCGCCTGAATGAAACCGTTCGCCAAAAGAAGAATGCTCAGATGCGGCTGGCGCTGTCGCTCGCCCGCGTCTCCCCCGCCGCCGACTACCAGCTCGCCGCTATGACCCTGGCGGGAAACGATGTCTCAATGAAAGATGCCTATGAGGAAGCCATCGGCCTGTACCGCACTCAGGTCATGGATCTCCGTGACAGGAAGATGGCCGAGGCGGGACCGGGTGGTGGCGGCGGCATCATGGTTTCGATCAGTAGCGACAAAGGCGCCCAGATCAGCGCCCCGAAACCCAAACCGCTCGACTTGACCGGCTTTCCTGAATTCATCAAACCACAAATCACCGTGGAGCATGCGCTGGAGGGAACCGCCGTATCTTTCGGCATCCTGCTTCTTGGCATAATTCTGGCTTTCGGCGGGGCCTTTGCGGCCTTCCTCAGATACGACGTTCGCTGACGTCTTCCTTTCCGAAACAAGAACGGTGTCGGACCTGTGACGATCCGGCACCGTTCGGCTTTTCAATTCGCTTAAGCTGTACAATGCTGATTGCCGAAAAGATCCGTCCAATTACTCCTTCGCTTTGGAAGCGGTAGCTTCATCAAGTTTCTTAAGGTAGATGTTCGGTGAGGCGTTAAACTTGGAAAGACAGTCGGCGCTGCTGAAGTAGACCAGCCGGCCTTTGTAATACGTCTGATACTTCTTGTCGATCGGCTTTCCGGACACCGGGCAGGTTTTCTGAATGTTCTCAAACAGAATTCCGTCCCTGGCCGCCTGTTCAAAGTACTTATCCGGATTCGCTTGCAGCGCTTTGGCGCATCCCGGGCAGCAATGATACACGCGCTGTCCCTGAATGTCGGTGTACGCAGCGGAGTCGATCGGCTTGTTCATGACCGGGCAGAGTGTCTGATGCTTGAGCTTGCCGATATCGACCTTCGTGCTGTCCGTGGCGGCGGTCGCATCATGGGACACCGCGATCGCGAAAATCAGAATGGCTGCTGCCAGTAGGAAAATGGTGAATTTCGTCATGACCTTTCCTTTCGCGCACAATCTAACGAATAAATCACACTATTCCTATCCTCAATTCATATGCCGGGTAAGGCAGACAGTTAGCTTATTGTCTTACAACTACTTAACGGATACGCAATCCTTGCCTGCCCCTGACAACGAAGAATAGTCTTCGGCGGTCGATAATATTCTACATATTCCTCGCACGTCACTCTCCGTCGGGTGTTACAAGGGTAGAGCGATGATCAAGAGAACGCAAACCAAGCTGCTCATTTTGGCCGGGACAATCGCCGTGACCGTGGCAATTCACTATGGTTACGTTCTCCCCTATCTGTTCGGCCATTCGACATGGGTGCACGCGGTCCACAGCCGCTTTTGTTACATCCCCATCGCCATCGCCGCGGCTTGGTTCGGGCTGCGCGGCGGCCTGATCAGCGCGTCAGCAATTTCTCTCTTGGTTCTTCCCTTCGTGCTGATTCCCAATGCCGTGGTTCCGTCGGAACATTTTTCGAGCATGTCTTCCGAACTGGTGGAGATTTTCTTCTACTTCGGCTTCGGAGTGCTGATTGGCGCGCTGGTGGATCGCGAGTCACGTATCCGGCAGCGTCACGAATCCGCTCAATTGCAGTTGGAACGGGCGAAGCACTTAGCGGTCGTGGGACAGATGGCTGCCGGCGTGGCACACGAGATCAAGAACCCGCTGGCCTCGATCAAGGGAGCGGTCGAGATAGTCGGTGGCGAGTCGACACCGGAAGCCGACCGCCGCGAGTTCCGCACTATTATCTCAAAGGAAATCAAACGCATAGACGGCACCGTCAAAGAGTTCCTTGAATACGCCCGTCCCCGACCGACCGAACTCAAGCCGCTCGACCTCACTGCATTGATCGAATCGGCACTGCGCCAGATCGGTGCTCAGCCGGATCATCAGGCCATCCACTTTGAGACTGAACTGGAGCCGGAAGTGCAAATTCTCGGGGACAGCGACAAACTCCACCAGGTAATTCTGAATCTGGTTCTCAATGCGGTCCAGGCATCGCCGCGCGAGTCGGTTATCAGCATCTCGCTGCGCCGTGTGCCGGGCGAAGGGGTCCGGCTGACGATCAAGGATCAGGGCAAGGGAATTCGCCCGGAAGATCTGCCGAGAATCTTCGAACCGTTCTATACCACCAAACATCGGGGCACAGGGCTGGGACTAACTATCGTCAAGGGAATCATCGAGGATCATAAAGGACTAATCGAGGTTTCAAGCAGCGAGACTGGCGGTGCAACATTCACCGTCACCTTTCCGCCGGTTGGAGGCGTTATCCATTGAAAGCGAAGATACTGGTCGTTGATGACGATGCTGCGCTGCGGCGCATAATTGAGTACAAGTTGATCCAGCACGGCTATGCGGCTTCAGTCGCGGGCGATGGCGAGGAGGCACTGGCCCTGATGCGCGGGACCAAGTTCGATCTGGTGCTTTCCGACATGAAGATGCCCGGGCTGTCCGGAATCGAATTGCTGGAACAGTCGAGGCAGATACAGCCGGAAACCGCCGTAATCCTCATGACCGCCTATGCCGCCATCTCGCAGGCGGTGCAGGCAATCAAAATGGGAGCTTTCGACTATCTCACCAAGCCGTTCGAAGACGATCAGCTCCTGTTGACCGTCCAACGCGCGATCCGCTTCCGTTCCCTTGAAGCCGAAAACCGCGAACTCAAAGAGCAGTTGAAATCAGGAGACGGTAAATCGGGGATGATCGGCGTGTCGGCGCCGTTTAAGGCGATGGTGACTCTTGTGGAGAAAGCCGCGCCGACCGATGCCACGGTACTGATTGGCGGCGAGTCCGGCACCGGCAAAGAACTGGTGGCCCGAACCATTCACCGGCTTAGTCCGCGCGGCAACAATGAATTTGTCGCGATCAACTGTGCGGCGATACCGAAAGAGCTCATCGAATCGGAGTTGTTCGGCCATGTCAGGGGCGCCTTTACCGGCGCCATCAAGGATAAGAAGGGGAAATTTGAACTGGCCGAAGGCGGCACAATTCTCCTCGACGAAGTCGGTGAAGTCCCCTACGACCTGCAGGCCAAACTGCTGCGGGTACTCCAGGAGAAGGTAATCGAGCCGGTCGGCTCGGAAAGACCGATCGAAATAGACATTCGTCTTATCGCCGCAACCAACGTCGACCTCCGTGAACGGGTGGGACGCGGATTGTTCCGCGACGATCTCTTCTATCGGCTGAACGTGATACCGATTCGTGTCCCGTCGCTCAAGGAACGGGCCGAAGATATCCCGCTGCTGGTGGATGCCTTCCTTACCCGCTTCGCCCGCGGCCAATCAGTCAGGGTCGACGCCGACCTGATAGCCCGCTTGCAAGCTTACTCATGGCCGGGAAACATCCGGGAACTGGAAAACCTTATCGAGCGAATGGTGATTCTGCGATCATCCGATCTGCTGACCGCAGCTTCCCTGCCGTCCGATTTCGGTGTCACGCACAGGAAAGCCGAAATCCCCTTCGGCGAGCATGTCAGCTTTCACGAGGCGGAAAAGAATCTCGTTCTCGATGCCCTGCACAAATTCGGGTGGAACAAAGCCGGCGCCGCCCGCTACCTGAGCATACCGCGCCATATCCTGATCTACCGAATGAAGAAATACGGCCTGACCGGGCCGGAAGATTCCGACTAGAGCTCCACCGTCTGATCCAGCACCGGTATCATCGTCTCCCAGCCTCGGTTTTCGCGAATATGTGCCGCCATTGCCGCCGACTGGGATGCCTCCCCGTGCGTTACAAAGACCTTCTTCGGCGCTCGTTTGATCGTTTCCAGCCAGTGCAAAATCTCGTACCAGTCGGCATGTCCCGAAAGCGCCTCTATCGACACGATCTTCGCCTTCACCCGCACCGGCATTTTGTGAATGAATACCATATCCGCTCCCTCAGCCAGCTTCCGCCCCAGTGTACCTTCCGCCATGAATCCCACCAGCACAACCAGCGTCTTCGGGTCCGGCAGCCGGTTGATCATGTGGTGAAGAATGCGCCCGCCGGTAAGCATCCCCGAGGCCGAAAGGATCATGGCCGGCCCGCCCAGCTTATTGAGGGTCTGCGATGACTCCCGCTTGCGATGCAGATGCACCCACTTGCTTTCGAACACACAGCCGTTGCCGGCAAGCAGCTTCGGATCGATCGCGTGATAGCCGCGGTATTTGATATAGATGTCGGTGGCCGAGATCGCCATCGGTGAATCCACATGCACCTGGATCGGCGTGATCATCTTACTTCGCAGCAAACCGTCGATCATATAAATGATTTGCTGTGTGCGGCCGATTGCAAACGACGGTATCAGCAGAACCCGCTTCTCCGCGATGGCGCGATTGATCAACTCGGCGAAAAGAAAATACGGGTCTTCCGGCGGATGCATCCTCCCGCCGTATGTGGATTCGCACACGAGATAATCACATTCCGGCGGCTCAGAAGGATTCCGCACCAGCGGATTGCCGTACCGGCCGACATCGCCGGAAAACAGCATCGTCACCCTGCGGCCATCATCGACCATTTCCAGTTCCACACTCGCCGCGCCCAGCAAATGCCCCGCGCCGCGATATCGGAAGCGAAACACGCTGTTGATTTTGGTCCAGGTATCGTATGGCGTGGAGACAAAGCGCTCCTCGACTGCCTGAACATCCTCGAGCGTAAACAGCGGCAGCGCGATTTCGTGGCTGGTCAGCTTCTTCTTGTTGCGGAACTCGGCGTCTTCCAATTGGAGGTGCGCCGTATCTTCGAGCGTGATCGATGCGATCTCCGCGGTCGGGGGCGTGCAGTATACTTCTCCGGCAAATCCCTGTTTGACGAGTCTCGGCAGGTACCCGACATGGTCGATATGGGCGTGCGTGAGCACGATCGCCGAGATTGAAGTCGGGTCAAACGGCGGCGGATTCCAATTGCGCTGGCGGAGCTCTTTGGCCCCCTGATACATGCCGCAGTCGATCAGGATTCTGGTGCCGTTGACATCGAGCAGGTATTTGGAGCCGGTAACCGTTCCGGCCGCGCCGTGGAATGAGAGTTTTATCACAGATGCCTTTCCGAGTCTGGTTACAACAATGTGAGAGTTCGGGCAGGAAAAGGCAAATCCTTATTCGCGTAACGCTCCCTATTCTCCTGTCGGTCATACGGTTCCAAAAGCGATTGACAATCATTGTCAGCCCCGTAGCTTATGCTGTACATTTGTGCAGTAGTGACCGATACGATGAACATAGAATCGACATCTGACCTGAAAAACCTGCTCGCCCGTAAATGGCCGGAAGCGGTCTGCCCGGGAAGCAACTGGGGCGAAACCGCCTTTTTCACCGGGCACCCGGCATTCGATTCCCTCTTCCCCGCTGCCGGTATTCCCTATGGCCAGTTGATTGAGATTACCGGCGATATCGGCTCCGGCAAAACGAGCATGCTGTTTTTGCTGTTGTCCGGTATCACGCGAAAAGCGACAGTCGCTTATCTGGATTTCAGCGGTTCTTTTTTCCCGGGCTCGGCGATCGCCTGCGGGGTGGATATCAACCGGGTGATCGTGCTCTGCCCGCATGATAAAGAATCGGTTGACAGACCCTTCGCCGCGGCGCTGCGGAGCGCCGAACTGATTTTCCGCCATCACCTCGCCAGTTGTGTCGTGTTCGACCTGATCGGCGAACGCGGGCAGCTTCCGCTGACTCTGCTGCACCGGCTCCGCATGCACACCGTCCGGGCCAAAGCACTCGTGATCTTCCTGACCGACCAGCAGTCCAACCTCATTCCCGCCAGCACGACCTCGCTGAAACTCCAGGTCACCCGGAATGAATCCGGCAGCTTGCATGTTGCGGTGGCGCGAAGCCGCATTTCTCAGGAAGGGATTTCGACAGAGGTGACCTTGCATGAATAGCCGCCGCTACGCCTGCGCGGTGATTCCGGATTTCCCGGCCGCGATCTGGATATATCAGGACCCGACATTGCAAGGCCGCCCGCTCGTTGTCTCCGAAACGGAGAAGGACACTTCCCCGCTGGTGGTCTGCAGCGCCGAAGCTCTGAAAGCCGGTGTTTCCGCTGCGATGACCTCAGCACAGGCGCATTCCCGCTGCCCGGACTTGATTATCAAACTGCGTGACTGCAAGAAAGAGACCAAGCTGTCCGGCCTGATCGTAAAGAAGCTTCAGATCCTTTCGCCGTTCGTGGAAGGTGATGCCTCCGGCATCTTCTTCCTCGATGCTTCCGGACTGCGCTTCATCTATCGGGATGAATCCGAATTCGGATTGAAAATCACTGCGACTATCACTGCGCTTGGTTTCCCGGTGCGAGTCGGAATTGCCGGCAACAAATTCACCGCCCATGTCGCCGCGATCAGTTCTCCCCTGTCGCAATACACCATTGTCCCCACCGGCTCTGAGCAGGAGTTTCTGACCAACCTTCCGATCGAGCACCTCCCGCTCTCTGAGGAGACGCGCGAGAAACTCCGGGACCTGGGCTTGAAACAGATCGGTCAACTGGCGGCTTTCCCCGCCAATGAAATCACCGAGCGGTTTGGCGCCGAGGGGGCGTTGTTGTCGCAACTGGCCGCCGGGATCGACCGTTCCTTTTTTCTGCCGGATATACCGGTGGAACCGGTCTCGCAAGCTCTCCCGTTTATCTTCTCGATCACCGACAGCAGAACGCTTCTCGTCTACACCGAGCAGCTCCTGACCCATCTGATGGAGCGACTGCAACACTCCGGGCGGGCCTGTACGACTGTCATTCTGACCTGTCGTCTTGAGAACAAAAGCTCGATTCCTTTTACGGTCACTCTGGACCGGCCGTCCGCTGCGCCGTTGCTGTTTATCAGGCAACTTCGCCTGACGCTCGAAAAAACTGTGCTATCTTCGCCGGTGACCGAGATCACGGTCAGTATCCCCCAGCCGATTCCTTTGATTATGGAGCAGACGGAACTCCACCGGAAAACCGGTGGGGTATCAGGTGCGCAGAAATATCCGCCGATGCTGAAAATACAGTCGTCCCTCTACACGCCGGAACTTCACGAAACGCACCTTCCGGAAACCGCCTTCCGATTA
>PQAP01000101.1 GCA_003105265.1 candidate division GN15 bacterium
CTTTACTACTGGCTGCGCCGCACTGCGAGCGAAAAGGAATTCACCTACCTGCCGCAACTGATGGACAACTCCGTTGTCGGCTTCTGCCGCGACCTGATGCGCCTGAAATTGCATTACGGCATACGGGAAAACCGCGATTTCAACACGCTGAAAGAGTATAAACTGCTGTTTGTGCCGTGCGCCGAGGTCATGGCCGAGAAAGATCAGGAAGCGCTGGTAGAGTTGGCCAAGCACGGCGTGACGCTTGTGCTGTGCGGGCTGATGCCCCGGTTCGATGACCAGTTCAAAGAGTGCCACGTGCTCTCGAATCATTTTCGGATGAAAACCACGGCGGATTATCATATCGGCACGGTCGCCTACAAGACCGGCCCGATCCCGACGCACATCTACGGCTCGATCCGTTCCTCAGACGAAAGCAAGATGAAGAAGCTTGTGCACGAGGGAACGAAGCTGGTGGCGGCATCGTGCGGACGGTTCAAGGGGACGATGTACTTTTTCGCCTACGACTTCGCCTCGGGCGGGCATCATCAGAAACTCGCGTTTCTGGAATCGATACTTCAGGGTGAGGGAGTCACCTCGCATGTGTACTGCAGCGACCCTTCGGTTGATATCGCCTTCACCTGTGGTGAGAAGAAGGGGCTCCTGATGATCGTGGCGCCGCCGCCGGGAGAATTGTCCGACGGTTTCGAGTCGCGCCGCAAAGAGGTGATCATCAAGGCGGACCTGAAGGAACTCGGCTTCAGCGCCGCGAATCTTAAACTGACCAACATCATGAGCGGGGAACAGGGGGAAGTGATGAAGATCGCGTCGAAGGATTTGAAAGAGGGGATGCCAATGAAGCTCTCGTATCCCGACGGCCTGGTCTTCCTGGTCGAAAAGCGGTGATAGTAATTACGTCGGGTCTTGCGCTGCCGCGCAGCGTGTGACCCGACGCGTATCATATCCGATGGCAGGTCCGGCCCGCCGCCTGCGGGCGTGACCTGGCATTTTCGAGAACTCCGCCTACTTTATCCCTTTGACCACCTGCAACGTGCCGTCCTTGTATTGCCCCGCCGACGTCCCCACCTCGGTGAAGTACAGGCGACTGGTCGCCGCCACCCATCTGACAGCATGCGGACCGTTCAAACCGGAAACCAAAACCGAATCGGTCTTGGTGGTGAGATTGATCATCCCGATTTCGCCCGCAAAGTAATCGGCATAGAACAGGTATTTCGATGACGCCGAGAGCGACATCGCGTTCTTCGTGTACCACTCTGATACCACTGTCCCGGTGATCTTCTGAATCGTACCGATATCGGAGTAATAGGTGTCACTCCCCTGCTCGGTTACCGCCCAGGTTCGCCCGAGGCCGGTTTTGAGCACTACCGGGGCAGCGTAGTTTGCGGCCGGCAGCTGATACAAGCTCTTCGCGGTCAGCAGGTCGCTCGAACCGATCACTATAATATCGTCGTCTGTTTCGACGAACATATCGGTCGTCGCTATTTCCAGATTGACGACATTGGTTTCGACAAGGGTGGCGGGATTGACCACACTCACTCTCCCGGACTCGCCCGGTATTGAGCTAACATAGGAAGCCAGATAGATCTTGTTGTCGCTCGCCACGACCACGGCATCCGAGCAGGTCGGATTGTCAACCAGCAGAGACTCCTCGTCTGCCGCCACCTTGTACACGCTGAGCCGCACTGCTCCCCCGAAGCTGGTATTACGGCCGTTCGTTTCGGTGAAATAGACCCGATCGCCTCGTACCCAGAGCCCCGATGGATACTCGAGCCCGGTCAGCAGGGTGTCAACTCCGAACGCTTCGGTTCTCGGTGCAGTCGCGACGGTATCGTCGCCACAGCCGCCGAATACCAACAGTGTGGCCGCCATCAGCACCATCGGCCCTAAACACGCCAAATGCTTCATGGAATCTACTCCTTCCACTGGTGATTGTTTGATGTTCAGATTGCTCTGCGATTTACGCTTGAATGAGCACACTATGGCAATCGGGGAGCGGCCTGTCAACAAAGAATCGGATGGAATTATTGAGAGAAGACGTCGTACCCGCCGTTATGCCGGTTCCGGCCCGTCGCATGCGGGTGTGACCTGGCATTCGGCTATCTCCGCCCCCCCTTTTATCTCTCCGCACTTTTGCGTACATTTATGGCTGCATGGACCACTCGCCGATCACATCCGTGGCGTTGTGTCTGACCCACAACTGCAACCTTCGCTGCAAATACTGCTACGCCGGCACCAAGTCCCAACGGTCCATGAGCGTCGATACGGCCAGACAGGCGCTCGATTTCCTCGACACGCAATCCAGCGGTAAGTGCGCGGTAACATTCTTCGGCGGTGAACCGCTTCTGGAGTTCGAGTGTCTGAAGGAAACGGTGCGGTATGCCGGGCAGAAGTATCCGGGGAAGTTCGAGTTTCGATTCGCGACCAACGGCGTACTATTGGCCCCGGATGTGTTTCAGTTTCTGCGTGAACACAAGGTCTACTTCTCTCTCAGCATCGACGGCTCCCCGAAGCAGCACGACTGCAACCGTGTGACTCAGTCCGGGCATGGTTCGTATGAACAAATCGCCGGAGTTATCGCTGACACGCTCGAATACAATCCCTATACGATCGCCGTATCCGTGCTGACACCCGCGACCGTCCCGTACTTCGCGGACGGTGTCAAACACCTGTTCGGTCTGGGATTTCGTTACGTGCTGCAAACCCTCGACTATTCGTCCCCCTGGCAGAAACAGGATATCGATCAGATGAAACGCCAGTACAGAACACTGGCTGACTATTACTTTGATAGTCTCGCCGCCGGACGGAAGATATACTACAGCCCGTTTGACAGCCGGATCCAGACGTGGGCACAGAAGCCAATCGCGAAGGGTGACTTGTGCGATCTGGCCAATTCCCAAATCGCGATCGCTGCCTCCGGCCGCATCTATCCATGCGTTCAATTCGTGGCCGAAGATGACACCGACTCACAGCACAATGCCATCGGGGATATCTGGAGCGGTTTCAACAGCGACCGCCGCAACTGGTTCATCGAGCAAAACCGGGTGGAGATCGAATCCTGCGCAGGCTGTGCGCTGCTGGGCCGGTGTGCGACGTACTGCGGCTGCATCAACTGGCGCACGACCGGTTGCCTAAATCGCATTCCGCCCATCATTTGCGAGCATGAACGGATGCTGATGCCGATTGTCGATCAACTGGCCAACAAGCTCTGGAAACGCGATGTGGACCTCTTCAAACGTAAGTTTTACGAGAAAAGCTTCCCGATCACGTCGTATATTGAAGACTGTCTGATCAGAAGTGGAGGAAAGTATGCTTGAGATCATTCGGCTCGAGACATACGACAGGGCGAGATACCCGCGGTTCGGTCACTATGTGCGACCGCCCAAATCTATCGCGCGCGTGGTCCGCGAGGTTGCGCCGCTGGCCGCAATAACGGCTCTGCTTCAATCCTGCTCCTCCGGCGGCCCCACCAGCGGAGTGCCTGAACCTCCCCGGCTCATAACCGAAGCCGAGGCGCGGGCGGTGATTGACAGTGCATTCGCGACTGAAGATATCGCCATGCGGTCCGATGTTGACACGACTATTCACTTCGCTCCGAACGATTCGGCAAGCTTGTCGCTCGATGGCTACAATGACTCGTTGAAAGTCGGGTACGAATATGTCGGCGGCGCAGACAGTTTAACTTTCACGCCCGAGGTGTGTGACAAGCTCGATGACTCCACTTATACGATGGAGCCGAGTGTACTGGTCATGAATAACGAGTACCGCATCGACGACTACCACCAGCGTCTCGAACTCGCGGTGCAGAATTTCCTGGACTC
>PQAP01000102.1 GCA_003105265.1 candidate division GN15 bacterium
CAGGTGGGCGGCTCGGACGCCATGGCGGTGGTGCACAACTGGTCGTACGAGAATCCCGACACCACGCAGGACTATCGTAACGTCCAGGTCCGCTCCGTTCTGGTGTTCTCCAACATCAACACCGACAACGCCGTCATCAACGGCACGCGCAATGAACGTATCCAGGTAAAGTCCGGCGTCTTCTCCCGGGACTTTGATATTCAGATGCAATTCAACGGTGTGACCGTACCGAGTGCCAACCAGGGTTGGACCAAGGGCTGTCCGTCAGCTGGAACCGTCCAGGGTACGGTTGACTTCACACAGCAGTCCGGCACCGGCCTGCCGGTAACCACTACCTGGACTTTCCAGATAGCCATCACCAACGGCGGTGCTGATGTTCAGGTGAGCGCTGGCCCGTACACGCGCGAGTACACCTGCACGCTCTGCACGATGTAAGCTCTCGCGAACAACGCGAATGTTCAGCCCGGCTTCGGCCGGGCTTTTTTATTGCATTGACATCACACCGCAATTGCCGTATAGACGCCCGCATGAAAGAAGTATTGTCTTACCCGGGCTGTTTTGTCTGCGGCGGCCGAAACGCTCACGGAATCAAGGCCCGGTTTCACTACGACGGCGACTGCGCGTTCACCGAGGTGACCGCCACCGAAGCGTACGAAGGATACAAGGGGATATTCCATGGCGGCATTGTGGCATCGCTGCTCGATGAAGTCATGATCAAGGCGATCCTGGCGCGCGATATCTTTGCGGTGACCGCCGAGATGACGGTCCGTTATCGACTCCCGGTCCGCACCGGCGATGTTATCCGGTTGGTGGGAAGAGTGGTCAGCAGCAAAGGACGCCTGTACATGACCGAAGGCGAAGCGGTCGGCGTCGATGGTCAGGTGTACGCGACCGCTGCCGGAACGTATCTGGAAGCCAAACCGAATCTGAAGGCCGATTTACTGCAATCGCTCGAATAGCGGTGTTACGACCGTTTCCTGAATCGTGAAATTCTCTTCGCTGCTTCCGTAATCCCGTCAGCTGCCATTACCGTAACATATTGAAAGATAGGTCGTTACGACTAGCTCTTCGAGCGCTTCGTCGGGCATCCCGGTTGCTTCATCAACCGGTATGTCTAAAATGAGTCCTTCGCTGCGCTGTTTCATCGCCTCAACCAATTGCACATTGCTTGATCCGTTTCTGGAGCGAGAGGGATTCTGCCATGGGTTGGTGATGTTCGCGGCGCCGGAACTTGGATTGATGTTTCGTTGCCGCGCCGAAGGCACGCCGATTGACCTTGAGTTTGGTGCGTTCTTTTCACTGCTGAAATTCCTCAAGACTTATCTGGTCAAGGATGCAACTCGCGATCTGTATATCTGCTCGTCGAATCCGGAGTTCGTAATGTCGTTTCGTCCCAACAGCCGCCATCTGGCCAAAGGAACGACACGGGAGGTATTGCTGCGCGAGTACCTGAACGAATACACGATTCAGGTTGGATTCGTTGAACCGCACCGCAACCTCTGTCTGATGTCACCGATCGAGTACCCGTCGCTGCCCGAAGGATACAAAACTGTGCTGAAACCGAACGTTAAGACCGACAAACATTGCGAATTCAAGCCGTTCCAGCGCGGTATCCGGCTGTAAACCGGCATTCTCCTTGACAATTGTCCGCCTCCCCGTACTTTACTCACGACAAGTAGTGACGACATATTGTACTACAGGAACGGTCAACGCGGACTCTCAGGAGCCACTATGCGACGAGCACACCTCTGGGTCATACTTATGGCAGCGGTTCTGGCGACCGTGTCGACGGTGGTCGCCGATGATCTTGCCCTCATTTCGATTTCCAGCCAGGCGGCCGCCGAGACGGCCACCCGAATCGTAGGGCATGCCTACGCCAAGTCGGGGGATCGCTTTCTCGTCTCAACCACCGCCGATACCCGGGATTCCCTGCGGCATTACGGCATTCCGTATGACATCCTGGTCACCGACACTCGCCCTGAGCTGTATTGTCTCGTTCATTCCTCCGATCGCCAGATCGCACCGCAGTCATCGGTTGAGCTTCTGGGAAGGAGCCAGGCGATCGGCGATGGTCTGTTCATTGTCGAGACCACGCCCGCTGCCGCGGCTGCCATCGGCCAGCAGGAACATTTGTTCGTCGTGCCGCTGAGCGGTCGCACGATTCAGATTCACTACCTGCCGCCGGCGGTGCCTTTCCGGTTTGAACCTAACGACGTTTTTCCCACCGATACAATCATCAACCGGATTCGCAAAGACAGCATCATGGCGTGGGACAAGAAGCTTGAGGCGTTCTACACCCGCTATATCTGGTCCGATTCGACCCGCAAAGCGCGCGAATGGATGATCTCCAAGTTTCAGCAATGGGGCTACACGCAGATCACCACCCCGTCGTTCACCTACGGCGGCGGCACACTTCTGAATCTCAAGGTCGTTAAGCCCGGCTATGCCGAGCCGGACAAGGTGATCGTGGTCGGCGGGCATTACGATGCGATCAATTTCGAATCCCCGGGTTACGCATTCTCTCCGGGCGCCGATGATGACGCCTCCGGCGTCGCCGTGACGATGGAACTGGCGCGCATCATGGCGAATATCCCGATGCGCAAGACGATTGTCTTCATGCCGTTCAATGCCGAAGAGGTCGGGCTGGTCGGGTCGGCGGCGGCCGCGGCCGACTTCCGGAGCGCCGGCACTCTGCTTGAGGCGATGTTCAACTACGACATGGTCGCCTTTACCGGCGATGACTACTGGGATTTCGATCTCTCATCCGGCCCGAACACTGCCTATCGCACGCTGAGCGCCGACGCCGCCACCCGTCTCACCACGTTGATTCCAAATATCACCGCTATGGGAACCAGCTCAGATCACTATTCCTTCCATGAGCAGGGTTACAACGTAGTCGATAACATCGAAGGCGACTTCAATACCGCGGGCTGGCACACCAATCTTGATTTGTCTTCGCGACTGAATTTCGACTACTTTACGGAAGTCGTGAAGATGGCGGCGGCATCGGTGGCGATCGCCGCAAACTCCGCCTACCCGGTGACGGTGAATCAGATTGTCGATGTCGGCGACGGCGCCCAGCTGCAGGTACACATCACCCCCTGCAATACCGGTTGTCAGTACACAATCTACTACGGCACTACGCCGGGGACTTACACCGATTCCGTGACCGTGCCGCTGGGATCATGTTCGCAGGTGATATCCGGTCTCAGCGAAGGCGTGACATATTATTTTGCCGCCTACGGCAAACCGACCAACGGTTACCGGGCCCTCTGGGCCGGAGAGGGTTCGGAACGGCCGCTGATAACACCGCGAGCCCCGACCGCGCTGCTTGCCGATCCCGGGTTTCATCTCATCAATCTGGATTGGAAGGACAACACTGAAGCGGATATGGCGTCGTACAACGTCTATCGCCGGATCGCCGGGCAGCCGCAATTCGAGCTGTACCGCGAGGGCTTGACAGCGTCGGCAATGGTGGATTCCGGCGTCGCGTCGGGACTACTGTACCAGTATGTCATCACGGCAGTGGACCAGACCGGCCACGAGTCCGCATATTCCGGTGCGGCGGAAGCGTATCCGGCGACGTTCGATGCCGGCGTGCTGATTGTAGATGAAAACACACAGGACTACGGCTACTTCCCGGATGAAGCACACCAGGCGGCCTACTTCGATACCGTGTTGGGCGGCCTGACGCATGCCTACGTTTCGCTCAACAACACACCGGATTCTCTAACCAAGAGCCAGGCCGGACGGCAGTCTTCCATCATCTGGGATGATGACGACATCTTCAACAAGATCCTCAGCGGCAGCAAGAATACGCTGACCTGGTATCTCGGTAATCAGGTGAATATGATGGTGTGCGGATACAAGACTGTCCAGCGCTGGTGTCCACTGCCGATTCCGACCAACCATTTGTTGTATTCTGAATTCATGACTTCCGGGTATGACTACACCAACACCGACTACTTCGCCTCAGCCACCGGCCAGAACGGCTGGCCGTCGATTCAGTGGGATCAGACGCGCGGCATCAAGTACTACTACGAATGCCCGGTACTGGCTTTACGACCCGGAGCAACCCCGATTCTGCTGAACGTCTCGCCGACCGGCAATTACCGCACCGATGGCAAGCCGGTCGCCATGGCCTACGACGGGCCGCACGGTAAGCGGGTGCTGCTGGCCGTGCCGTTGTACTACCTCACCCCGGCCTCGGCGAACGCTTTCATGGCAAAAGTGCTGGAGTTTTTCGGCGAATCGACCCGTCCGATTCCGGGCGGCGACAACAACGGCTCCGGGTTTGTCGATCTGTCCGATCTCAGCACGCTGGTCAGCTATCTGACGGGCGGCGGGGGGATGCTCATCTATCCGAACGGAGCCGATGTCGATCACTCGTGCAACATCGATCTTTCCGACCTGAGCCGACTCGTGGCGTATCTGGTGACCGGCAAGCCGGACCTCGTGCAGGGGTGTGTGACACCGTAGGCAAAACCTCAAATTCGCAATTCGCGTCCCCTTGAGGATTCAAGGCCATCCTGGTCCGCTATGCCAAGCGCAGTCGAGGCATATGCGGGCAGTTATGAACCCCCCGTCCGTCCGTCACTATTTTCATGGACTTTGAGGAGAAACGGGTTTATATTGGAACCAGTCATCCAGCGTCCGGGCAAGACATCTGGTGGATGATCCTATCGCGACATAAGGAACTTTGGTGTTGGGAATGGATTGAGGGGTGGACTCAATCAGCGAATAGCCGGTTGAGAACTAAGGACCCGGAGCTGCACGTGTGCTCGTAGCCCCGGGCCTTTTTTTCAATCTCAGCTATCCGCGACGATCTCTAACGTCTTCAGCTCCGGGCGGCAGATTGCATGTGAGATGGGGCAGTCATATATTGAATGCGATGAAACCGGGTTATTTCGCGCTTCTCACGATATTTCTGAGCTGCAACGCAATCCGTGCCGGTTACGAGATACTCAAAAGGTCCGGTCGGATCGATTCCCATAATAAGCCGCTGTTCTGGTGTATCGTGCTGGTGATGGCCGGTCTCTGGTTCAGCTGGTTCGGCATGTGTCCGATTGATCCTCTAAAGATTGCCCTGCCGGACGTCATTCGGTGGATAGGGTTTGCGATTGTTATCGTCGGATTGGTGCCGGCGATCGGTGCTCTGATTCAACTCAGAGGGGTGGAGCATATCGAGCACCTCGTGACCACCGGCCTGTTCGCCAGAGTGCGGCATCCTATGTATCTGGGCTTCATTCTCTGGATTGTCGGCTGGGCAATGTTTCACTCGGCGGCAGTCAGCGCCGCCGCCGGAATGGTGGGAATCGGCAACGTGCTGTACTGGCGCTCTCTCGAGGAAAAGAATCTCGAAAAGACATACGGCGACCGGTATCTCGAGTACCGCAAGCAGACGTGGTGCTGAATTGACGGTTCGATAAAACGTACGTGAAATCGACGGCTGTCTATCGTACCCGCAGCGGCGGGCCGAGCAGTTCCATACCGTGATCATACCAGAGTTTCGGATCTTCAGGCGGCATGGCGTTTCTGTCTGTCACGATCCGAAAGAACGCTTCCATCTGTCCTGCGGGGAAGAAGGCAATCAGTACCTTTCCGCGACCTTCGCCCGTGTGCGCCCAAACATGAGAGACACGACGGGGTGCAAAGAGGGAATCACCGCGGGTCAGCGTGTATCGTTCAGTGCCGATCTCGAATGAGAACTCACCATCGACAATATAGAACCACTCATCCTGGTGAAGGTGTCGATGTCGCGGCGGACCGCCTTTGGCATGGAAGGTATTCTCGATAATCATCGCATCGCTCAGGTACGAGGGCGTGCGCTTGAAGGTCACGGTGCTGATGCCAAGACTTCGCTGCTCCTCAAACGAATCCTGCCCGGCAGGGACCATCAGCGACCGGACCGGTTCTACTATTCGAGTCGTTTGGTGGCTCATGAAACGCTCCTGTTGAAGAATAATCGTCTGCCCGGCAGTATGGCTCTCATATCTGTTAGCCCTCAACCGCCGGCAGTGCCGCCCGGTTCCTTTAGGCGATCAGCCGCGATGATTTCCCGGCTACAGGGAAAATAGTAGTTGAACCCGGCATCCGTTTGCCGGTACCTTTTCCCGATCTGGAACGCGGCCGAGTGGTTTGGGATATACCTCCCCGCCGGAAACGAACAATGCCCCGTAACACGCTGTGATACGAGGCACAGAATCGGACAATACGCAGAGAGCGCGAGAATGTCAGCCGAGCTTCTGAATAAATGCCGACAGGCGCGATTTGTTGCGCGATGCGGTCTTCTTGTGAATCAGGCCGCGGGAGGCGGCGCGATCCAGAAGGAGCACGGCTTTGGCGTACTTTTTCAGTGCTTCCGCCTTGCTGGTTTCTTCGCGAACATCCTTGACGGCCGCACGGAGGTTGGACCGATAGCCGCGGTTCCGCTCCCGTTCCTTGGCCGACGTTCTCATGCGCTTAAAGTTGGACTTGTGGCTTGGCAACGAGTTATCCTTTCCGATAATTGTTCTTTTTCAAGCGGGACTAATATAAAGGCCTAATCAGGTTTGTCAATGGAAACTGGCTCCGGAAACTCTCTCTTCAAATCGGCCTGGTTAGTCAGTTTGGGGACAGCGGTTTCCCGCGTTACGGGGCTCCTGAGGGAACAGGTGATGGCCTACTACTTCGGAGCCGGACTGGCGACCGATGCTTTTGTAACGGCATTCCGGATCCCCAACCTCCTGCGAGACCTGTTCGCCGAAGGGGCGCTGTCGTCGTCGTTCGTCCCCGTATTCAAAGAGCGCCTGGTGCGAAGCACCAAAGAGGACGCTTTCCGGCTGGCGGACAACGTCCTCACGGTCATGTTCGTGGTACTGGCCGTGGTGACCCTGCTGGGTATAGCGGCCTCAGGGTTGATTGTCTATCTGACCGCACACGGTTTTGTCGCGGAAAAAGAGAAATTCGATCTTACGGTGAACCTGACTCAGGTCATGTGGCCGTTTCTCATACTGGTCTCGCTATCGGCGCTGATCATGGGGATGCTCAATTCCTTCAATCGATTCGGCCTTCCGGCCGTGGCCCCGGCGCTGTTTAACATCGGGAATATCGTTACAGTGATCGCGCTGTTTGCGTTCTTCGATGCCCCGATCTACACCCTGGCTATCGGCGTGCTGGTAGGGGGGATTGGACAGGTAGTCATTCAGCTGCCGACCTTGTGGAAGATCGGTTACCGGTATCGACCGCGGTTCTCGCTGATCGACGAGGGGCTACGGAAGATGCTCCGGTTGTTTACGCCGATGATGATCGGACTTTCGGCGGGGCGGATCAACATCCTCGTCAGCACGCTGCTGGTGTCGTTTCTGGTCGAAGGATCGATGTCATATCTCAACTACGCGTTCCGGCTCATGCACTTCCCGTTGGGAGTATTCGCGGTGGCGATCGGGACGGTCACGTTACCGCGCGTCTCCGAGATTGCCAGTCGCGGGGACATGGATGTCCTTGGCCAGACGTTTCTCGAAGCGCTCAATCTGAGTTTGCTGCTGATGATTCCATCGGCCTTCGCGCTTGCGCTGCTGGGCCCCGATATGATCAGCTTGATCTATGAGCACGGGCACTTCACCGCCGTACACGCCGAGAACACGTCGCTGGCGCTGCTTCATTATTCCTACGGCATCATCGGGCTCGGCGCGGTGCGGGTAACGGCGCCGGTCTATTACGCGCTTGGGGACGCCCGTTTGCCGATGCGGATGTCGATCATTTCGGTGGTGGTCAACATGCTGCTCTATTATCCGTTGATCAACGTGATGGGGGATGATCACGGTTTTGCCGGTGTGGCGGCGGCAACATCGATCGCCGGGCTGCTCAACTTCGCCCTGCTGATGTATTTCCTGCCGTTCAAAGGGGTACACGTGCCGTACAGGAAACTCATGGTCAAAGTCGGGCTAATCGTACTGGCATCGGCAATCGCCATGACCGCAGCGAAGTATCTCCCGCTCGAGGGGGTTCTTCCGCCCGACGGCCTGACTGCCCGCATGCTCAAGTCGCTGATTCCGTTGTTGTTTGGAGCGGGCCTGTATATTGCGCTTTGCTACGTCATGAGAATTGGAGAAATTCGAATACTGATAAACGCGCTGACGCGCCGCCGTCGCNCACCTGACCGGGGATGATTCGCAAGTATCCGGGGATATTCCTTCTGCTCTTTGCGGTCGGAGGAATAGTCATAGCCGATATCAGCCACGCCCAGAGNTGGGTGTTTCTGCTCACTGCGCTGGGCGCAGGACTGGTCGGGCTTCTGCTTCTGAATCGGACAACCGCCGCCGTCTCGATGCTCTCCCTCGGGGTGGCTCTGGGCGGGATAGTGGCGGTTCATTTTGCGCTCTCCACGTACGACTTCGGCAGCCGACATCTGGCGTCGCTGATCGATGAGAACCGCGAATGCCACGTCTTCGGCACGGTTTCCGACTGGCCGGAGCTGAAGACTAATCTGACCGAAATCACGGTGGCCGTCGATTCGCTCGGCGAGGGGATAGAGCGGTCTACGCGCGGCTCCATCCTGATGAAAATCACAGATACCTCGACCGCTCTCCAGATCGGGGACAGGATTGAATTTCATGCCCGCATCTACCCGGTGCGGCCCGAAGACCGGAGCGACGGCGGTTTTGACTACCGCCGGTATCTTCGCATGAAGGGAATTTCCGGCATTGTCTATCTTCCGACTCTGCTGGATGTGCGGATCGACCGCCGCTACCGGTACGG
>PQAP01000103.1 GCA_003105265.1 candidate division GN15 bacterium
CGGCCGGCGTTCAGATCAAGCCGGCAACCTTTCAGGTAAATACGCATAGACCGACGCTTCGTCCAATCCATCTGTAAGAAATCGACCGGGTTTGCGACGCAGTTGAGGTAGAAAGACCGCCGGTGGAAAGTGGCGCAGCAACGCAACCGAGTGGGCACTTGACATGGGCCCAGCCGACGGTATCCGAACGCTAAACAACCCGTACAATCAAGGGGCGACTATGATGTTTCGGTTTATCGCATGCTTCATGATAATGGTGATTCCGGCTCCCTTGCCGATTTGCGCCAAACCGGTTGCGGCGGAAGATTCCCCGCTCGCGAAATCACCTCTGGTGTTCGATGCCAACCGGGCGTCGCTGGCTCTGTCGTTCACCGCCAACATGGGACAGTGGGACGACAGCGTGCTGTTCCGCGCCGATGGTGAAGGGGCCACGTTCTGGTTCACTTCGAGCTGCGTCTACTACCAGTTCACGCGCAGCGGTGTTGTACGGACCGATCACTCAAATTCCTCCGCCGCAGATCGTGAGCGGCCACGCGGTGAGACAATGATGATCAGAGCAGAGTTTGTCGGGGCCAATTCCATGCCGCGACTTGAAGGGGAGGAGCCACTGGCGCACAAGTGCAATTACTTCCTGGGGGATGACCCCAACGCCTGGCGAACCAACGTCCCCAATTTTCGAGCCATTCGCTATGACAACATTTATCCCGGAATCGACCTGAAGTATTACGGCAACGGGCTGAAGATGGAGTATGATTTTGTGGTCGCCCCCGGAGCTGACCCGTCGCAGATACAACTCCGCTACGAAGGCGTTCGCGCTTTGCGTGTAGATTCTGACGGTCGCTTGATTGTAACAACCGATTGGGGAGAAGTGGTTGAAGAGGCACCAGTAGTGTACCAGACTTCCGAAGGGACGCGACGTCGGATCGACTGCCGTTACACGATTCAAGCGGGCAATACATTTGGATTTGTGTTGGGCGGGGAATATGATCGCGCGCTGGCGGTGGTGATCGATCCGGTAGTCAGCTACAGCAGCTACCTGGGGGGAAGCAGCGCCGACTATGGTTCCGTTGCTGTGGACAGAAGCGGCAACATGTATCTGACCGGCACAACCATGTCGGCAAATTTCCCGACCTATAATGCCTACCAGGACACATACGGCGGTGGGTATTTTGATATCTTCGTAACCAGATTCAACAGCACCGGCACGGCCCTGCTCTACAGCACCTACCTTGGCGGCAGCCAAGAGGATTTTGGGTGGGCGATTGATGTCGACAGCGCCGGTTGTGCCTATATCACGGGCGAATCCTGGTCCAGCAACTTTCCAACCCGGAACGGGTATCAAAACACATTTGGCGGCGGACTGTGCGACGGCTACCTCTTCAAGCTGAGCAGTTTGGGAGATACGCTCTTGTACAGCACATATCTGGGAGGCAGCGCGGAGGATTACAGCTCCGACCTGGCTGTCGACGACAGTGGCTATGTCTATCTATCGGGCAGTACGGCATCCGCCAATTTTCCCCTGAAGAACGCCTATCAATCGACCTATGCCGGTGGCCGCTTCGATGCTTTCGTCACCAAGATCAGCAACCTCGGCAACGCCCTTATATACAGCACCTATGTGGGCGGAAGCGAATTGGAATGGGCGCGCGGTATCGCGATTGATGACAAAGGCAGCAGTTATTTGGCCGGCTACACTAATTCAACCAATTTCCCGGTTCAGAATGGCTTTCAGCCGGCTTACGGTGGAGGAGCCAACGACGCTTTTGTCTGCAAGCTCGACAATGCCGGCAGCTCAGTAGTCTATAGCACGTACCTGGGTAGCAGTTCGGATGATTCCGGGTGGCGCATTGCGGTCGATGATTCGGGGAAGGCCTGTCTGATCGGTAAGACTAACTCTGCGAACTTCCCGACGCAAAACGCCTATCAGACGGCCTTCGAGGGGGGCGCCAGCGACGCCTTTGTGGCTAAGATTGGAAGTGACGGCGGATCGCTGGTCTACAGCACCTACCTGGGGGGGACCGGTGATGACCAGGCGGCTGACGTGCTGGTCGACCGAGCCGGCAGTGCCTTTGTGGTCGGGTACACGGCGTCTTCTGACTTTCCTGTGGTCAACGGCTATCAATCGGCGTTTGCCGGCGGCAATGATGTCTTTTTGAGCAAGATCGGGAGTTCCGGAAACACTCTGATTTTCAGCAGCTTTTTAGGCGGCGCCCTTGACGATCAGGGATCAAGCGTAGCGGCAGATACATTTGGCAATATATATGTCAGCGGCAATACCAACTCAACCAACTTCCCGGTCCAAGGCGCCTACCAGAGTACGAAGAATGGTGGTATCGACGCCTTCATTACCAAGTTCACGGCCGAGACGTTTCGGGACACCGACGGCGATGGGCTTACCGATCCGCTGGATAACTGCCCGCTGATCGCCAACCCGGGACAAGAGGACAATAACCACGACGGGATCGGCAACACCTGTTGCTGCAGCGGCGTCACCGGCAATGTCAATTACAGCGGAATTGTCGACCTCAGCGATCTCAGCGCACTGGTCAGCTATCTGACCGGCGGGGGATTTGTGTTGCCCTGCCCGGCGGAAAGTAATGTCAATACGGCNGGCATCGTCGATCTGGCNGACCTCAGTGCGCTGGTTAGCTATCTGACCGGCGGCGGGTACNNGCTGCCGAACTGCCNGTGACACTGGAGCCGATCTGGCAGGATAGCTGATCTCCGTGCAGGAGTCAGGGGATACGCACATTTAGCTTTGCCTCCCATTCGGCTGCATCTATATTTCCGCGAACCTCGCGCAGGCGAGGTGTCTTTGTCTTCCGAAAAGTCAGGAGTTGGAAATGAGAAAGCTGCTTTGTTTGGTTGGATCGCTTCTGGGTGCATCCGTACTTGCGTCTCCCGTCACGTTCGATTCGCATCACATTAGCTTGAAACTCGATGTGCCGACCCATTCGGCCGTCATCACCGACAGCGGCACGGTGGGTGTGACCAGGGGATGGAACTGGTTCTATCTGAACGACTCCGCGAAAGTGCAGAAATACGCGATTGATGGTCGCAAGTGCACCTTCCGGACAGCACGGGCTAAAGATACAACTCAACTTCCTGTGAAGGTACGCGAGGAATTGAGATCCGGCGCAGAGCTTCCCGATGCCATGCTTGTCATGTTTGAATCCGGCAAGGGAAAGGCAGCAAAGTTTAAGATCGAATACAGTGCCGTCTTCAACGAAGATGTCTCCAACATCAGATTTTCGCGCGAATCAGTTGGACGCGAGGTCTCGGGAACGATTCTTGATCAGGGAGCTTATCTCAGCCCATCCTCCTACTTTTATCCCCAGGGCTCCGAGCAGATGTCCGATTACAGCGTTACCGCAGACATTCCGGCGACGTGGTCGTCAATCTGCGACGGCAACCTGCTGGCCTCGACGACGGCAGGGGAGCGCAAGACAGAATCATGGCACAATCCATACAAGAATGACGGATGCATCTTGATGGCCGCGCCGTACGTGCCTTCCAATACAACCTCCGACAGCACAGAAATCGTCTGCTTGTTTTTCCATGCCGATACTTCTCTTGCTCCAAACTATTTGAAAGCCAGTGCGGGCTACGTAAAGATGTACTCCGATCTGATCGGTCCGTACCCGTTCAAACGGTTTACGATCGCCGAGAATTTCTTCCCGACCGGGTATGGCATGCCGGGCTGGACCCTGCTTGGCCAATCGGTAATCCGGCTGCCATTTATCATCAGTAGTTCGCTGGGTCACGAAGTCCTGCATAATTGGTGGGGGAACAGCGTTTATGTGGATTACAATCGCGGTAACTGGTGCGAAGGACTGACGGTGTACGGCGCGGACTATCAGTATAAGTTGAAAGAATCGCCGGCTGCAGCCAGAGAATATCGCAAGGATATCCTGAAGCAGTATGTAAGCTATGT
>PQAP01000104.1 GCA_003105265.1 candidate division GN15 bacterium
CGTGTCGAAATACCTCCCGAACACATGTGTGCGGTCGCTGAAAGCAGAGATCTCAGGGTCAAGCTGTGCCTGAGTGAGGTCTCGTTCGATCGGCGCGATGACGTTGACTCGGTCAGAAGCTGCACGGTCACCATTTTGTACTCGGTGAAGAGTCCGGTGCAGAGATAGAAGCCCGCCCACGCTGTGCTTGCGGCAATCAAAAACCGCCGAGTCTTGGCTGACCCGGCGGCCCTAAATGATAGGTTGGGAACTAGTGTAAACCCTGACCCCCGCGTGTGGGACGCAGCAAGCCCGGTCTATTCTTCAGACGAACCAGATCTCGTTTTGTTGGGACTACACTGAAAAAAAGTCTACTTCGAGCGGTCACAACATTACGCAGCGGGTCTTGCTCTATGTCCAAGCGCATATTACTTTGGGGTCCGACGTCCGCCTGGCTGCCGAGTCAGGAATGAGGTCGACCAGCGTAACGGAGCGAAAAACAATGGATTACAAAAACAGAACCAAAATCGTAGACATTCTAGTACGGGAAGTTGCCCCGCTCGATACCGATGTGATCATTCTCGGCTGGGTCAGAACCGCACGGACCGGAAAAGCCGTCGCATTTCTGGAAATCAATGACGGCACCTGCATGAAGAATTTGCAGGCGGTGATCAACGATCCGACCCGGTTCCCCGTGCTCGAACAGATTCTGACCGGCGCGGCGGTACGCGTGAAGGGGAAGCTGATTGCATCGACCGGAAAGGGGCAGAAGTTCGAGGTGTCCGTTTCCGAACTATCGCTGGTCGGGCAGGCGGATGCCACCTTTCCGCTTCAGAAGAAGCGGCACACGTTCGAGTTTCTCCGGGAGATCGCGCATCTTCGCCCCCGAACCAACACATTCGGTGCGGTGAGCCGGATTCGCTCCAAGATCGCGTACGCGATTCACAAGTACTATCAGGATCGCGGGTTCTTCTATGTCCACCCGCCGATCATTTCGACCTCGGATGCCGAGGGTGCGGGCGACATGTTCCGGGTCTCGACTTTTGATTTCACGAAGATTCCGATGAAGGACGGAAGGATTGATTGGGACTCCGACTTCTTTGCCTCGGAAGCATATTTGACGGTTTCCGGTCAGCTTGAAGCGGAGCTGATGGCGACTGCGCTCGGCGATGTCTACACCTTTGGGCCGACTTTCCGAGCCGAAAACTCCAACACCAGCCGCCATGCCTCGGAGTTCTGGATGATCGAACCGGAGATGGCCTGGGCGGAACTCGATGACAACATGGATTTGGCCGAGGATTTCATCAAGTTTCTCTTCCGGTACGCGCTCGAGGAGTGCAAAGACGAAATGGATTTCTTCACCCAGTGGATCGATCCCGAGGTGCGCGGCACGCTGGAGGGAATTGTGGGGGCGAGCTTTGAGCGGGTGAGCTATACCGAGGCGATTGCGATACTCGAGAAATCGGGTGAGAAGTTTGAGTTCCCCGTCTTCTGGGGATGCGATATGCAGTCCGAACACGAGCGGTATCTGACCGAAAAGACGTTCAAGAAGCCGGTCATTGTTTACAATTACCCGGAAGCGATCAAGGCGTTTTATATGCGCCTCAATGACGACGGCAAGACGGTCCGCGGGATGGACGTGCTGGTGCCGAAAGTCGGCGAGATTATCGGCGGCAGTCAGCGTGAAGAGCGGTANGACNTNCTGGCCGAGCGGATGAANAAGAAGGGGATTGCCAATATCGACAGCTANTTCTGGTATCTGGACATACGCAANTACGGNTCNGTGCCGCANTCCGGGTTCGGGCTGGGGTTTGANNGGGTGCTCATGTATATCACCGGNATGGGGAATATCCGCGATGTCCAGAATTTCCCGCGNGTNCCGCGGTGGGCGAAGTTCTGATTTCGGAACGATCAGGTCACACTCCGACATTATCGGAGCAAGACCTGATCGAACTGTGACCTTGTTACATACTTCCATATTATGAAGGCATTTCTGGTATACTGGCACAATGAGCCGAAGAGCTTCAACGGCGCCATGTTCGAGACCGCGCAGGCCGCGCTCCAATCTGCCGGTCACGAAGTTCGCATTTCGGATCTCTGTGCGATGAAGTTCGATGCGACTTCGGATCGCCGCAATTTTGTCACGGTACGGGACAATTCCTTTCTCAAGCAGCAACTGGAGGAGAAGCATGCCGCCGAGCATGACGGATTCGCGCCGGAAATCGAAGCGGAGATGCAGAAGCTCGAATGGTGCGAGCTGATGATCTGGCAGTTCCCACTCTGGTGGTTCGGCCTGCCGGGAGTGCTCAAGGGCTGGGTGGACCGCGTTTTTGCCATGGGCCGGACGTACGGCGGCGGGAAGATATATGAACAGGGAATCTTTCGCGGTAAGCGTGCGATACTGTCACTGACAACGGGCGGTTCGGAAGAATCGTTTCACAAGGGGGGAATGAACGGCGACATCAACGCTATTTTGCGGCCGATTCATCGAGGTATCCTGCAATTTGTCGGGTTCGATGTTCTGGCGCCGCAAATTTACTACTCCCCGGCCCGCCAGACCGACGAACTGCGCAAAGCATGGCTTCAGGCGTACGCCGACCGCCTTCGCCAAATTGAGCGCGAATCTCCGATCGAGGTCGGAGAGTATTGATACTCCTTACGTTCATATTATCCGCTGACGACGATCTAAATAGCACCTATTTGGTAGACGAATCGGAGCTTGCCGGTTGCGTCATTCAGACAATTGTTGACAACCCAACCTGCTATCGTTAGCTTTGGGTCACATCCGATTTCCCGGGTGATCATTTCGCGGAAGGTTGCTCGAACCCCCGCTTTCTATTCTCCTGTTTCGGCCGGGCTTGACCGGCGGACAGGGTGTTTCGGTTCTTTCTGATCAGACATATATCGCCCCCTCAAAGGGGTGATACTATTGGTTTCTTAGGTTGGACCTGACCCCTTGAAAGGAGGTGAACTCGTGAAGCTCATTACTGTAACCCCTACGACGCTCGTGAAGAAGCCGCATTTCATTATTTGCATGGACAGACACTAGTTTTGTCTGAACGGGTATTCACGTAATTAACACTTCGGCTGTGTGCCGATACTTTCCTGTCGACACACAGCTTTGCTTCAGGAGACAGGCAGCACGCAACGGGACAGGACTGGTCAAACCGATGAAACCTTCACCCTATAATCACTTCTTTCCGGCCGCGGGCGGCGAGATCGTTTTGGCATACAATGCCTTCTCGGGCGCGCTTGCCGAAATTGAGAAGGCCAAGTACGATCGGGTGATGCAGTTGCTGGC
>PQAP01000105.1 GCA_003105265.1 candidate division GN15 bacterium
CGGTACCGCAAGCTGATCGCGCGGGCCGAAAAGCGGGGCCTGACCAATATCCAGCTCTTCCGCGGCAATGCGCGGATTATCATCCCTCGCTATTTCACGTCTCCTTGTTTTGAGCGGATATACGTGTTGTTTCCCGACCCGTGGCCGAAACCACGACACGCGTTTCACCGTCTGCTGTCGGTGGAATTTCTGAGACAGTTGGCCAATCTTCTAAAGTCATCGGGGGACATCGTGTTGGCGACCGACTGGCAGCCGTATGCCGACTGGGTTGTAGAGAACGTGGTGCAGGTGGAGGGACTTCGGAATACCGGCAGCCCGTATTCGGAGGAGGCAAACCTCAATCCGAGCGGGGAGCAGACGTTTTTCGAGAAGCTGTGGCGGTCAAAAGGGAGGGAGATATATTTTGTGCGGATAGAGAGGAGGCATTAGATGTTTGGTGACATTCATCCGCCCGATTCAATGTGGAGACGGGCTCGCGCACGAATGACGCTGATTCTGCTGCCCGTTACGGCATATCTTCTTTTTCGACACTCGCTCTGGGAATCGCGCTCGATCGCCCCATTCTGCAACTCTAGAACGGCAGCTGATGTGATCGCGTATGCTTGGATTATTATATTAGGCCCAATAATACTCAGTCTGGTTCTGGAAGAAGCAATAAGGCGAAAAGTTGCAGCGCGCGAAGGGATTGAGTTGTCATTATTCTACCCGCTATTTCCGTGGTCGGCCGGGATAAGGGTAAAGACCTATCTGGCGATCGGTGTAGTACTGGTAATCGGATTGGAGTTGACGCACCAGCTTTTTGTAAGCTAGTTTGCATAGTAGCGATGACGTCAGCATTACTCCATTGAATTGCTGTCAGTCATGTGACAAAAGAGGCGACGTGATACCAACTTACCTAGTCGGTTTGGAAAAAGCGTTATCGTCTTACATCAGAATTGGCGCCGTAGCACTCCTCTCATTCGCTTGGGTCTGCGCCTATTTTTTTGCCCGAAACCAATTGCTTCCGAACGCACGAATTGCCTTTTCTCCCAGTTTTTGGCACGTGGTTCTGAACTGGTTCTACTGGATAGGCGCCATCTGGATCGTCAGCGCTATTGGTGCAACTATTGTATGGGTCTATTTGATGCGGGCACATGGTGAGGACTCCCGGTCGGTCGAGGCGCTCTGGTCGCGACCAGTATTCACGAGATTTGCGCTGAAAGCACTTCCGATCACGTTCACTGCAGTCATTCTCTTCGAATGCTGGAACTGGATTAACCGCTGAATCTACCTGAGCATGAGGAATTGTCTGCGCGCTGGCCAATGCAATATATCTTACTGATTAGTACGATATCATTCGTGTCGAGTGCAATCTCGAACGCCAAAAGAAGTTCATTCGGCCCATTCTCTCCCGAAAACATTTGACCTCTGGACTATTCCGATATATTTTGGGGGAGTTTGTGAAAAAAATAGCGAGAGATTGGACTAGTTTGCACATGAGGTTACTGCTACTACCGATACTTCTCCTGCTTTCCGCGGGAGTCGCGGCGCAACCCTCGCCATGCATGGAATGCCATAGTGCCGAATCGCATCGGCGACCGGAAGCCCCGGTGGTGTCTCTTGATACGCTGCAAGCGTCTGTCCACGCGTCACTTACGTGCACCGATTGCCACGGTATCGATCCTATGGTCCCACACGCCGGGAACACTGCGGTATATTGCGGCAAGTGTCATTCGGCCGAGGCGGCCAGTTTCAGCAAGTCGCCGCACGTGCTCGGGCGCGAGGCCAATATCGAGAAGCTGCCGACTTGTATCACCTGCCACGGCGGGCACGATGTGCTGGCGATCAGCAATCCCAACGCCAAAACCAATCATCGCAATTCGGTCAAGCTCTGTATTACCTGCCACGAGGACACCAAGTTGACCAGCGAGGTGCCGAATCTGCCGACCGCATCGAATATCAAAGCGTATGAGAATTCGGTTCACGGCCGGGCGCTCATGGTCGAGGGAAATATGAAGGCGCCCGCGTGTGTCGACTGCCACGGCAGCCACAACTTTTTGCCGGCGGATGATCCGAACAGCCCGGTGTTCAAGTCGCACATCGCGGCAACCTGTGGCAAGTGTCATGCGGAGATCGCCAAAACCTACGAGGAATCGGTTCACGGCACGGCGCTGGCCAAGGGGGTGCTGGAGTCTCCCACCTGCACCAACTGTCACGGCGAGCACAATATCGCCAAACCCACCGACCCCAGCTCCCGCGTCTATGCGACCAATGTATCAAAGACCTGCTCGGACTGCCATGCCTCCGATAAAGTGGTCGGTAAATTCGGTCTGAAGGCGGACCGGATCAGCACGTTCAAGGAATCGTTCCACGGCGCGGCCTCGGAACTGGGAGATGCGCGCGTAGCCAACTGTGCATCGTGCCACGGCGTGCACAACATTTTTCCGCAGAGTGATCCGCGGTCGCTGATCAACGCCGCCAATATTCAGTCGACCTGCGGCAAATGTCATGAGGATCTCCCCGCGGATTTCGCCAAAGGGGCGGTGCACACATCGGCATCCTCGCCGACCTCGGGCGGGAAGTTCTACGTGCGCCAGTTTTATATCTGGTTCATTTCCATTATCATCGTAGCATTCGTCATCTACCGGGTGCTAGAATACAAGCGCCGGATCAAGAGAGTCTGAGATGGATTCGAAGACACTGCGCAATTACGGCTCTTCCCTGCTGCTGGTCGTGACTTTTTCGGCGACGGTGGTCGCCGCACCGGGTGAAGAAAAGTGCCTGGTCTGCCACGGCAAGCCGGGATTCTCGAAGACCGAGGCGACCGGCCGGAAGATCAATCTGTTCGTGGACCAGGCGATGCTTGCGAAGTCGGTCCACGCCTCGCGTTCCTGCACTGATTGCCATGTCGACGTGGTGGCGATTCCGCACCAGGTACCGCAGAAAGTGAACTGCCGGCGCTGTCACTATTCCGGCAACACGGTCGGCGCGCCGCAGGGGGAACTGTACGACCAGTACGCGCAGTCGGTGCACGGTCTGGCGGTGGCGGCGGGAAATTCGAAAGCTCCGGTCTGTCAGGATTGCCACGGCACGCATGACATACTGTCGCCGGATTCGACGGGGTCGACCATGTACAAGCTGAACCGTCCGGCCACCTGCGGCAAATGCCACATGGAGATTTACTCTGTCTATCGTGAGTCGGTGCACGGCGTGGCATTGGCGTCGGGAGTTCTCGATGCGCCGGATTGTGCGTCGTGTCACGGCGAGCATAATATCAAGAAGCATCTGGAGTCGGGCTCGAGGGTTTCGCCCGAGCACGTGTCGGAAACGTGCGGTGAGTGCCACGGCCCGATGGGAGTGGCCTCCAAGTACGGCATCAAGACCGATCGTACCACGACATTCGAGGAGTCGTTCCACGGTATCGCGCACAAAATGGAAAACAAGACGGTAGCCAATTGCGCGTCCTGTCACGGTTTCCATGATATTCGCAAGGCGGATGATCCCAAATCGAGCATCAATCCGGCGAATATCGTGAAGACCTGTGGCCGGCAGGGGTGCCACCCGGAAGCGACCACGCAGTTTGCCTCGGGCAAGATTCATGTCGATCCGACCAAGAAGGAAGCCGGGCTGGTGTATTATATAACCAAGTTCTTCACGATCCTGACGGTGAGCACGCTGGCGGGGTTGTTTATTTTCATCGTACTGGACCTGTTCCGGCGGGCCAAGAAAGCGCGCGGGGCGAAGTAACACGCTATGAGCGATAAGTCGACCGACACCGGGACCGAACGCGCGCAGATTGTCGATTCCCTGACGCAGCATATTCTCGATCAGGCGAAGCCGCATATTGATCCGAACACGTCTCCGGAAGAACTCAGGAAGACAGCGGCGCAGATTGCCGAGCGGATCAATTTCGAGGCCAATGTCGCCCTGAGCGAAGTGGTCACCCGATACTCAGTGGTGCGGCAGAAAGTCTCCGAGGCGCTCGAGGAACGGATGTTCACCCGATTCGGGCAGAATTTCCGCGCCCAGCACATGCTGATGTTCATGTCGGTGATCTTGCTGATCATCACGGGCATGCCGCTCAAGTTTCCGGAATTCGGTATTTCCAAGTTTGTCATCCTGCACCTGTTCGGCGGGATTCAGAACTCCACGCTCATTCATCGCATCGCCGCGGTGGGCTTGATTACCGTCGGCGTGTGGCATCTCGGTTATATCGCGTTCGCGCGCATGGGCCGGACCGACTTCTGGCTGATGATTCCCCGCCCGCGGGATATCAGGGATTTTTTCCAGATGATCATGTTCTACCTCGGGCGACGGGCCTCGGGGCCGAAATTCGGACGGTTCTCGTTTATCGAGAAGTTCGACTACTGGGCGGTGTACTGGGGAATGGTGGTAATGATCGGTTCCGGTTTGATCCTCTGGTTCAAGGAGTCGTTTCCAAAGGGAATATTCGACATCGCCCGNGAGGCGCACTCCGATGAAGGGCTGCTGGCGACGCTGGCGATTATCATCTGGCANTTCTACAATGTGCATTTCAACCCGGATGTCTTCCCGATGAGCTGGGTCTGGTGGCACGGCAAGCTGACCGAAGATCAGATGAAGCACCATCACCNGCTCGAATACGCCGAGATCATGAACGCCGAGAAAGAGGCGCTGCTTGTGCAGCAGGCGAAGAGCGAGAAGGCGGAGGAAAAGGCATGATCGGGTTCGTGCGCGATCTGTTCCGCCTGCTCGGCAGGCATATGCGGGTGCTGGCACTCTATCTGGGAATCTTCATCCTCTTCCTCGTGCTCGTGGGGGGCGTGGTTCACTTCAAGATGAAGAACGCCGAGTTCTGCACCAACTGCCACTACATGGAACCGTACGTCCGGCACTGGAAGGAATCGAAGCACGCCGACGTCACCTGCGTGAAGTGCCACGACTACGGCGTCGGGTCGCTGACGCTTGCGGCGGTTCGCTACTGGACCGGCACGTTCACCACGCGGCCGAAAGGAAATGTCCGGGATGAGAGCTGCCTCAGTTCCGGCTGCCACGAACTCCGGCTGCTGAGCGGCAAATCGCAGTTCAAGAAGAATATCACGTTTGACCACACGGTCCACCTGGAGAAAGTGCTGCGCGGTGAGAAACTGCGGTGTACGTCGTGCCACAACCAGATCGTGCAGTATGATGAATCGGTCTCGCAGGGACACATGGCGGTCAACGACAAGGCCTGTTTTGTCTGCCACTTCAAGGACGCCGGACAGGGGGAGGCGATCACCGGCTGCGACGCGTGCCACGGCATGCCGAAGACGACGGTGGAGCACGCCGGGTTCAAGTTCGACCACGCACCGTATCTGAAACTGAATGTGCAGTGCAAAGAGTGCCACACCAAGATCGTGAAAGGCGACGGCGCCGTGCCGGAGAGCAAATGCTACTCCTGCCATGTGGAGCGTTCGCGCAAGGATGTCACGCGCGAACAACTGCACGCTATCCATGTGACCGATAACGGAATCGACTGCTTCCGGTGTCACTCCGATATCGAACACGGCAATTTCCAGATGGTCAGTTCGCTGGATATTCAGTGCGAGGATTGCCATGTGCGCCAGCACAATGGTCCGCGGCAATTGTACATGGGGATCGGCGGCCGCGACACTTTGGATATGCCGAGCGCGATGTTTGCCGCACAGGTGTCGTGCACGGGCTGCCACACCCACCTGACGCCGCAGGGCGAGCCGCTGGCGCATCAGGCGAAGAAGGAAGCGCAGCGGGCCTCGTGCGTGACCTGCCACGGCGAAAAGTATGACCTGATGTTCGACAACTGGCTGGAGGGTTCGAAGAAAGTGCTGGCGGATTACGCGACCTATCTTGGCGCGGTGAAGACGACGGCATCGGGGCTCCGCGGCA
>PQAP01000106.1 GCA_003105265.1 candidate division GN15 bacterium
AGATGCAACGTCGCTCCCTTGCGCGCCAGTTGGTCCGAAAGATCGGCCAGTGAGTCCGCCATGAACTGCATGCTGAAGTTGCCCCTGAAGGGATTCGCGGTTCCTGCTTGGCGCGGATCGAAGATGAAAACAGGAATAACGACGCGGGACGACTCGAGAGCGGCCAGCAGTCCGGTGTTGTCGTCGAGGCGGAGGTCCCGGCGGAAGATGAACAGCGCTTGTTTGTGGCGAAGGGGCATGGCTATCTAAAATCAGTACAACGGCGGTCTGCGGCAAGCGGTTCCAGACGCAGCGCCTGTCCTTTCAGGCACCGCGGTCGGTATTGCCGTGACCATTAAAACAAGAACCGGAGCAATCGCTCCGGTTCCGACAAAACTCCTGAAGTCGAATCTCAGTTGTTGATGTACTTGCCGAGAATCTGATTCATCCGCGACGTCATTTTCGAGTTGGGCAGCACTTCGGTAGCGCCGGCCGACAGAGCCGCCTTCATCTGGTCAGCCATGACATGCGGGGAATAGCAGACAATCGGTATTTTCGCCGTCGCGCCGTAAGACCTGAGCTTGTTGATCAGGGAGGGCGCTTCGATACCGTTCAGATTGAGATCAATAATGATCAGGTCCGGACGAAGTTCCTGGGCCTTGGTGAAGATCTCTTCCGAGCGGATCGCCTTAATCCCTTCCGCCTCCATCGTGTCGAGGACCGACATGATCTTGGAGGTGAAAATCATGTTGTTGACGGCAATTAGTACCTTCTTGTTCATACCTTCCATCATGACCTCCATTTCACATGGTCAGAATCCCTTCCCTTGGGACCAATAATATACGCAATTATACCCGAATAGCAAAGCTCTTACTCGAAAAAAGTAGCCGAGCAATGCAGTCACGCCGATAATGCGATGCCTTGTAACATCTTAACATCCCACTCGGTTTGCTGGCCGCTACAGGCCGTTGACCATTCGACTCCCCTTTTAAGTTGCTCGGACAGCGGGTTCTTGTGAACATTGGCGCATGGATCACACCAAGATTTTGGCCACCTACGGACCAGCCGTTGCCTCCAGCGACAAAATCACCAAAGCCATCAAGGCCGGGGCAAACGGCTTCAGGGTCAACTGTTCGCACGGGACCACCGAAGATTTTGAACAGGCCGTGAGAATTATCCGCAAGGGAACCGGCTCGACCCCGTACCCAATTTCCATTTTGTTCGATATCAGCGGGCCAAAGCTCCGGCTGGACAGGTTTGACGGACAAATCAGAATCAGGTCGGGCGCACTACTGACATTAACGGTCGGTCACACGGAGCTGGCAAAATCAATAGTCGGTGTGAATCATCCGGGTATCATCAGTTCGCTCTCGAGAAAAGAGCGGCTGTTTATCGATGACGGCGCCATAGAATTTGAGGTTGTCTCCACATCTTCGGGGAAAGCCGTCATACGGGCCTGCAACGATGGAATTATACTGCCGGGTAAAGGAATCAACCTGCCCGATTCGAACATTAAGATTCCCACTATCGGTCCAAAGGACCGGCGGGATATTGCCACCGCAGTCAGGATGGATGCCGATTACATCGCGCTATCGTTTGTCCGGTCAGCCAAGGACATTGCCGTTGCCCGGTCAGTCGTGAAACGGTACCGCGGGGATCAGCAGATTATTGCCAAGCTGGAGAAGAAGGAAGCTATTGGGCACCTCGATGAAATCCTCGAGGCCGCCGACGGCGTCATGATTGCCCGCGGCGATCTGGGGGTCGAATTGCCAAGCCGGGAGTTGCCGCAGCTCCAGAAAAAGATCATCCGCGAAGCGAATCGACTGGGGAAACTGGTGATAGTTGCGACCCAGATGCTGGAGTCAATGCGCTTCGCGCCACGACCGACCCGAGCGGAGGTGAATGATGTTGCCTCGGCGGTGTTCGACTATGTCGATGTCGTGATGTTATCGGCGGAGACGGCATCGGGCAACTACCCCATTGAATCAGTGGCGACGATGGCCGCAGTCATTGGCGCCACCGAGCGCGGCGGTCTGCAGCGACGGCGGGAAATGGCCCTCGCGATCAAGACCGGGCACGATGCCAATACGATCGCCCGTCTGGTCAGCCGGGCGAGCGATCGCGAGGATGTCAAGGTGATCTTCGCGTTCACCACCTCCGGCTCCACCGCCCACCTGATATCAGACGTCTGTCCGCCGCAGCCGGTAGTCGCACTGACTGCAAATACCCGCGCTATGCGCAAACTAACGCTTCTCCGGTCGGTTTACCCGATTCAGGTAAAGCACGCCGGGACATTCGAGGGTATGCTCAAGATTGTCAATGACGTCTGTCGCGCCCACAAGCTGGCGCGCCGCGGCGATAAAGTCATAATCACGGGCGGCGCGCCGTTCGGCTCGACCGTCCCGACCAACTTCCTCATGATTCACAAGGTGACGTGATGCGTAATGCCGGACGTGCGATAATCATATTCAGCATTCTTCTGGTCTTCCTGATCCCTCGGTCGCTTTCGGCACAGGGGAAAGGGGAGAAGAAACAGATGGCGATCACGTTCGATGAACTTCCGGCAGTGGAGGCATTCGAGGAGGTCCATCCGGACGCCATCAATTACCTGATACTCGAGGCGCTCAAAAAGCACGGGGTGAAGGCGACCGGGTTCGTGGTGGGCAGTCGTATCGAAGGGAACCTGGATATTCTCGGTCAGTGGTTGCAGGCCGGTCACACGCTGGGCAGCATGACGTTCGACAACGAAGACATGCACAACGTGACCGTGGATCAATTCAAGAAGCAGGTAGTGGAGGGGGCGGACGAACTCGAACCGATGCTTGATGGGTTCGGCCAGTCGAAACGGTATTTCCGATTCCCGTACCTGCACTACGGCCAGACGAAAAAGGACAAGCAGGCAATGCGGGATTTTCTCGGGTCGCACAAGCAGATACTTGCCCATGGGACCGTCGTGCCCGAAGACTTCACCTACAATAATGTGCTGGCAGGACTGGGCAAAATTCCGGATTCGACCCGGCTGCTGCAACTGCGCGACGAGTACTTCAATCATGTGCTTGACCTGGTGGATCGCGAGGAGCTACTGGCGCAGCGACTGGCCGGCCGATCGGTCAGGCAGATTCTGCTGCTCAAGGCGAATCGGTTGAATGCGATATTCCTGGATGAACTCCTCACGGCCCTAGAAGAATCCGGGTACGGCTTTGTCACTCTGGACGCCGCGCTGCGCGACGATATCTACTCGCGCGTCGATACCTACATCGGCGCACGGGGCGTGGGGTATCTGGAGATGCTGGCGAGCGGAAAGAAGAAGTAAGAGCCGGCGGTCAACCGACCTCTTTGAGCGCCTCTTCCTCGAACAGCTTGAACTCGAGCGCCTTGGTCGGGCAGAAATGCGCGCAGACCGGGTCGCCGCCGCACAGATCGCATTTCACCACGAGATTATGCTGTTTGTCAAACAACGAGCAGCCGAACGGGCACGCGGCCACACATGCCATGCAGCGGACGCATTTCTCCGGGCTGATCTCGTACGCGCCGGTTTCCTCGTTCAAGGTGATGGCGTTGACCAGGCACGACTTGACACAGGCCGGGTCTTCGCATTGGAAACAAACCACCGGAACATACAAGTCTTTGTATCCGGCGGCCAATGGATAGATGCGGCTGCGGCCGGGTTTGCCGTCGATGGCATGGGTGAACGAGCAGGCCAGTTCGCAGGTGCGACAACCGGTGCAGAGGTATGGAGTAACAGTGTATCGGCCTCTCATTTCACTTCCTCCCGAGTCCACTGCGCGATCTTGCCCAGTCCAAGCGAAGTCTCCTTGCGGTGAGTGGTGTCGCTGAGTTTGAAGTAGTCGGCGTTGATATTTCGATGCGCAATCAGATAATCGGCGAACTCGCGCGTGATGGTGGTCTGGCCGGTCTGTTCGTCGCGAATCAGTTCAAACTTCTTGCCCCAGATTTCTCGGGTCGCGCCGACATC
>PQAP01000107.1 GCA_003105265.1 candidate division GN15 bacterium
GGCGTCAAAGTTGAGCGGGTAGCATACCGCGTGACGATCCCGGAGACAATCCGCAACGAATTCGGCGGCATGGAATTGAACCGGATCGAAGCCAGGAGGAAGTAGCAACCATGACAACCTGCAATTTTGTAACCGAATCTGACTTTCCCGGAATCATCAAGACCTTCGATGAGGCCTTCGCCGATTACTACCTCAAATCGAAGAATTCCTGTGAGCGCTGGCTGTACAACCGCTGTGTCAAGAATGGGGTCGCGTTTGATTGCTCCGTCGGAGCTTTCGAGGGGGATCGGATGGTGGGCGTCACGCTGGTCGGCCTCGATGACTGGCAGGGTGTTCCGGCGGCCTTCGACGCCGGCACCGGTATTATCCCCGACTTCCGGGGCGGCGGCCTGGCCCGGCAGATGTTCGCTCTGGCTGTCCCCAGATTAAGGGAACGCGGAGTGCAGAAGTTTCTTCTCGAGGTCCTGCAGGTGAATGAGCCGGCCATCAAGGCCTACCGCAAATCGGGCTTCGAGATTACTCGCGAACTGGATTGTTATGAGCTTCCTCTCACCGATTGGAAAGCTCCGACAACCGCGCAATCCTGGGAGATCCGTCTGATTGATCCGGAGCAGGTATTTGTGTTTCGGAATCTCGTGGACTGGCATCCCTCGTGGGAGAACAGCTTCACCTCCATCAATCGCATTTCGGACAAGATCGTTGCCTACGGGGCTTTTGACGGCTCACGATGTATCGGGGAAATAGTCTATTATCCAATTCTTAACTGGATCCTGAGCTTGGTTGTCGCCAAAGATTACCGGAGAAAGGGGATCGCAACGGCGCTGCTTACCCACTTTCTCGTCCGGCTTGACCCGGCGAAAGGCAATGTCAAGCTCACCAACGTCGATCACTCTGACGAAATAATGGCAGCTTTCTTCAGAAACCGCGGTTTCCGTGTTTTCACGACACAGTATGAGATGGCGCTAACGTTCTGACGGCCGGCTGCCCGCGAAGTGCATGAGATCAATCTGATCTCCTTAACCCGGTAGACACCCATCCGGAATATTCTGCGCCGGAGAAAAAGAAAAATGTGGACAGATTTGTTGATTGCTGCTTATATTGGCGTTGCACCCACAGTATCAGATTCCGTCTCCCGTCGGTCTCGAATGCGGAGCGGGTTGTGACAGCAATCAGCAACCTAGCCGGTTAGTCCTCCGGGACAGGAGGTCGGCGTGTTCGACTTCGGGGTGAACTCCCACCTTACGTAGGTGAACCATTATCAATCATTAGAAGAGGTCTTACATGAAAAGATTACTGCTGCTGCTAGGTTTGGTTGCCGTGCTCACGGCCCTCTTTGGGTGCTCACACGAACCGACCACGGTTGGACCCGATGTCAGTCAGAGCACCACCCCCGGTGTGCTGGTCCAGCGTCCCGAGTTTATCGATACCCGTCCCCAGGCCGTTCAGCTCGCGTACACGATGCTCGGAACTCCCATCGAATCGACCGTTCGGCCGGAGCCGGCCGGCGGAGCCACCGTCGATCCCAACCCGAACCCCGCTCACAAGTACGCCTATGTGATCGGCATTTCCGATTATGACGGCACGACCAACGACCTGAGTTTCTGCGATGACGATGCCCGCGATGTGATCGCGTTCCTGAATACACAGGGCTTCACCATCCGTTATGATATAGACTACAGCGCCTCGGCGGCCAACATTCAGACCGGTCTGATCTGGCTTCGCGATGCGGCAGTGGCGGGTGACGAGATTGCCTTCTTCTATTCCGGGCACGGTACCAAGGTTCGTCCGTCCGGCGGCTCGAGCATCATCTCGCGTGACCTGTACTACCTGACCCACACTTATGTCATGGGGTACCTCAACGCGGCCAACTGCACCAAGAAGACAATCAATCTTGATGCCTGTGTGATCGGTGATTTCCTTGCCGATTGCAAGACCGGCACGGTGCTCTCCACAGCGTCGGTATCAAAATACTCGTATGACGCTCCCGATCTGCAGAATGGCGCCTGGACGTATTACTTCCTGGAAGGCGCTACCACTCAGGGACTGATATATAACGAAGCGATATCCACATATGCCGAGGTGAACATGAAGGCCTGGGCAGCCGCGAGTAAACTCAAGGTTGACCCGTCGCACACCGACATGTACACCGGTGATCTGGATATCTGATCCTTTCCCAAACTGCTACATATCAACGGAAGCCCGCTTCTCCGGAAGTGGGCTTCTGCCTAAGCGTCCCGTGCGGCCGGTTGACCGCATAGCTCGAGTTTTCCCGGCAGCCCGCACTCATGGCGGCACACCCGCAGATTTTTTTGCGCCCGCAGGAACGAATACCCGGTACGGCGTCCTCTTTCTATCGAGAAGTTGGTTGAGTAGAGGAACCTAAACCCAGTGTCAACGGCTGGCACGAAGATAATGGGTTCCGGCTGTGGGTGCTTCACAGCAGAGCCGGGCGCACGCCCGGCTTTCTTTATGGCTCATCTCCGCAGACAGCTCATCGGTCAAAGGAATTGGTTATCCCCACATTCCCGAACAATGGTCTCAGAAATAGACTGACCCGCCGAAAGAAT
>PQAP01000108.1 GCA_003105265.1 candidate division GN15 bacterium
CGTCAATCTCGATCAGATCGTCAACAACGCCCTGTTCGAGTCCGACGTGAAGGAGATGATTCTCGTCAAGGATATCGAGCTGTACTCGATGTGCGAACATCACCTCTTGCCGTTCATCGGCAAATGCCATGTCGGATACCTGCCCAACAAAAAGGTGCTGGGGCTGTCCAAGGTCGCGCGGATTGTCGATGTCTTCGCGCGCCGCCTGCAGCTTCAGGAACGGCTCACCAAGCAGATTGCCGACACGATCCAGCAGTATACTAACGCTCACGGCGTGGCCGTGGTGATCGAGGCCCAGCACCTGTGTATGATGATGCGCGGCGTGGAGAAGCAGAACTCCGTCATGAAGACCTCTTGCATCCTGGGGGATTTTTGCGATGTCCCCTCGACCCGCGCGGAGTTCTTCAGTTTGATCCAGTAGCATGCGTGGCTCCGGCCGGACTGAGAGTGATTCCATGTATCTGACTGTCAGCAAGCGATTCGAGTTTTCCGCCTCGGTGCGGCCGAATCGCGCCGACTGGTCGGACCGGGAAAACCTGGCATATTTCGGACCCGGGGCGACATCAAAGTACGGCTACGGCAACAACTACACGGCGTATTTCGTATTTCACGGCCCGGTCGACAGGCGCACCGGCATGCTGGTCGACCTGGCAATAATCAAGCCGCGCCTCCTCGAACTGCTGGCCCAACGGTATGATCACAAATTCGTCAACGCCGATACGCCGCCGTTTGACCGGATTCCGCCGACCCCGGAGAATCTCGCCGTTCATCTTCTGAAAGATGCTTCCTCCCTTTTCAGTGACATCACCGCCAGGGCAGTTGCGTGTCATCTCGATGCTACTCCCGCGATCGGCGCCAGCGCCTATACCGACAGTCGAGTCGAACGCGAGTACTGGATCGATTTTTCGGCCGCACGACGTACCTATTCCCCGCATTTGAGCGACGCTGAGAACGCCGCGTTGTTTGGCGTGGCGTCGTCGAAAATGGGTCACGGTCACAACTACCGTCTGCGGGTCACCGTCGCCGGCGACTTCACCCCCGAAGAGGGTCAGATCATCTCACATGAGAGCAGCAGCGCTGCCCTCGAATCGCTCCGCGCGATGCTCGATCACAAGAACCTGAACGAGGAAGTGCCGAAGCTTGTCGGCTCTCCGATCACCACCGAATCGCTCGCACGCTTCACCTTTCAGCAACTGACCGCATCGCTGCCGGTGGCGCGGGTGAAACTGTACGAGATGCCCAATTTCTTCGCCGAGTACCGTTTCGACCGACAGTCTTCTCTGGCTCTCGAATTGCCGTTACAGGCGGCGCACCGCTTGCACTGCGATCAATTGACCGACCGGGAAAACCGGGCCATCTACGGCAAATGCAATAACCCCGCCGGCCACGGTCACGGCTACCGGATCGAAGCCACGGTCGGCGGTATGCTCGATGAACGCACCGGCACGCTGTTCAACCTTATCGACTTGCAGAACCGGCTGTCTAAATCGCTGGAGCCGTGGCAGTACAGGCATCTTGATCTCGAGATCGCCGATTTTTCGAGTACGCCGTCCACCGGTGAAAACATCTGTCTCGCGCTCTGGCCGCGATTGAATGATGCTCTGCAATCCCGGTTGGCGCGCCTTCGGCTCTGGGAAACGCCGAATAACCGCTTCACCCTTCGCAAAGAACTGCCGGGGGCCGCATGAGCACGCGCATTCTCATCACCGGGGCCAGCCGAGGTATCGGCCGCGCAATCGCCGTCCGTCTGGCTAAACCGGACCGCCATCTACTTCTGCATGGCCGCGACCGGAAAGAACTCGATCAAACCGCCGCGCTCGCACAAAAGCGCGGCGCACACGCTGAAATTCTGCTCTGCGATCTTGCCGTACCTGAACAGGTGCAGGCCATGGCCCGTACGCTTGCCGTATCGCCTTTGCATGCGTTGATAAACAATGCCGGCATTGCCGTGGTCAAGCCATTGGCCGAGCAGTCTCTTGAGGAGTGGCAACGAACTCTTGCCGTAAATGTCACCGCGCCGTTCCTGCTCACCAAACTGCTGGCGCCTGTGATGCCCAAGGGCGGGAGTATCGTGAATATCCTCTCCATTGCCGCGAAAGTCGGCTTTGCCAACTGGAGCAGCTATAGCATGAGCAAAGCCGCACTCGACGGCTTCGCCAAAGCCGTTCGCGAGGAGCTTCGACCCGGAGGAATCCGGGTAATCAATGTCTACCCCGGTTCGACTGACACGGATATCTGGAAGACGGTTCCCGGCGAATGGCCGCGCGACCGGATGTTGCGCCCTGAGGCAATTGCCGATGCCGTCGCGATGGCGCTGGAACAGCCGGACGATGTTGTAGTGGAGGATATTTCGCTTGGCTCGGTTGGCGGTACTCTGTAGCGGGTTGTACCGGAGCTAATCGATTTCCACGTGCCCGAGTTTGCGCACGACCCCCTCGAATCGCACCAGCTTGACTGTGTAAGATTGCGCCGCTTCGGCCGCCCGGGCCGCCTGCCTCGCCGCAAACGAAATCTCAATCGCACTCACGTCCGGCGGAATGACTATGCTGCTGAATCTCGTTATGACTCTCGGACCGGGGACATTGTAGCCCTTAACCAATTCTATCGAATGCCGGAGTACAGTGTGATGTTCTCCGGAAGGAAGGAAGGTCACATCGACCGAATCGATAAGCAGCGTATCGGTCACTTTCTTCTGCGAGCGCTGGGAGATGGTGATGCTGTATGCATTGTTGGCCAGCCGTTTGGGATTATTACTGTCCCAGACGGCCACCACCCGGATGAACAAATCGTAGTTCTCGAACGTGCCGAATTTGCCGTCCAGAAGCTCTCTGGAAAACGACGAGGAACTGCCGATGCTCGCTGTCTCGAGTCGAAACAGCTTGCAGTAGAAAAGCTGGGAGCATCCCGCGCCGATGCTCACGAGCAAGCCCGTGAAGATCAGCAG
>PQAP01000109.1 GCA_003105265.1 candidate division GN15 bacterium
CGAATTGACGTCGCGCCTCGGCCATCCGATTCTGATTGTACAGGTCGATTCCGCGGCGCAGAAGCTGGGTGACGTCCATGCGGGTCGAAATCTGCTGCCGCGTCTGCAGGGCAACCGAATCCCCCGGCGCCAGTTCCAGTACGCGGTTGCACGCATCCACGGCGTCAAGCAGGCGTCCTTCCCGTTCGGCCGTCACGCACTGGTTGCGGGCGGTCACAATTTCCGCCGATTCTGCGGCCTCGATCTTCCCCTTCAGTTCTCGGGCGTCGGCATTATCGGGGTCGATCTCGAATATCAGGTTAAGCAGGTCGAGTGCCGCCGGGTAATATTTGTGGTCGTACAGGAAGCTCGCCTGATCGAAGTAAGCCCGAAGCGTCTGCTGCTGCTCCTGCTCGGCCGCACGGATGCGGGCTTCTTCCTCCGCCTTGATCCGCTGAATGTTTTCGATAGCCGCGATCGTGCCGATAATCTCCTGGTTCTTTTCGTCAAACGCCAGCGCCCGCTGGTAGTAGGTCAGTGCCGAATCGAGACGCAGTTCCCGGTAGAATTCGTCCGCCTTCTGACGGTTGGCGGTCATCTGCCGCTTTCGTTCATCCTCATACATTCGGGTGCTTCGCCGCTGCGCTTCCAGCTCCCGACGCTCCAGTTGTGTCGCAATCGATGGCCCCAGCAAGAGCGACAGCGAGAGTCGATGGCTGTCCTCGATTTCGTCCATGATCTTGTACGCATAATCGAATTTGAGCCGGCCGGCGAAGACCCCCGCACCGAACGAGAAGTTGGTTCGGTCATAGCCGCCCCGCAGCGCCAGCGTGCGACCGAGAGTGAATTCGATTCCGGTGCGGACAGCATACGGATGACTCGCGGTCTTCTCAAGATCAAACGCGGCGGCCGCGCCGATGAAATCCGAAAGGCGGACCTGCTGCACGCTCAGCCCCACCACCAGCACCAGCGGCATCTGGTCCGACGTCGAATCGAGTTGGAGCATCGGCGGCGCCACATTGCGTGCCGCTAACCCGAGGCGCAGACCGCGATATACCAGTGCCTGCATTCCCAAATCCGCTCCCAGTCCATAGTCGGATTGATTGTCCAGTGACTGATTGACAATCTTGAATGTGCCGCCGACCGAAACCGCATTGTTGAGTTTCCGCCCGTAGCCGATCAGAAACTGCCAGGTGGCGTACCTGAATGTCCCTTCATTCACGAAATTGGCCCGCCTGATGATGTCGCCGGTTCCGACTCGCATGAACGAGGCGCCCAGCCCGCCCACCCCGATCAACGGTACTCCCCAGGACGCGGCGTCATACAGCGTGCCGTCGAACAGCGTCGCATGCATCGCCGTGAATTCCTGATAGTTCAACCACGGCAATCCGGCCGGATTGTAATACACCGTGCTGGCATCCCGACCCATGGCCGTGAACGCTCCTCCCATACCGAGCGAGGCCGCCCCTGATCCGAGAGAGAAGAGCGACTCCCGGCCACCGTTTCCGGAATCGGAGGAATAGGCGCGTGCCGAGACAGCCAGGACTGCGATAATGACCAGTCGCCCGAATGCGTTCATTTCAGCACCGCCAGTTTGAGCCGGGCCCGTTCGCCCGATACCGTGTTGGTCAACTGCACGATATAGACGCCGTCAAAGACGATTTTGCCCCGATCGTTGCGGCCATCCCACTCCAGCACGTGGCTGCCGGCCTGTCCGAGCGACGAATTCTGGTCGATATCCTGCTTGTGGACCAGCTCGCCTGTCAGCGTGAAAATTCGGAACTCAAGCCCCGCGCTCTGCTCAAGGACATATGCGAAACGGGCGGGCGACGTCTCCTGATGCCAGGGATTGTTCTCGACCATGAACGAGCCCTCCAGCGATAACCCGCCGGTGGCTGAAACAATCTCGACAATCGGTTGCCCCGGTTCCGCCGGGCCGGTAACGACCCGACTGCCGGCGCTCGGTCCGGTCACATAGCTCGCAAACACCCCGGCGCTGTCAAGCGCAACCGCCAGGTTACCGTCGGCGCCGTCGCGGGCCGCCGCCACAAAGGAGAGCTGACGTTCCTCCAGCGGACCTATCTGCACATTCGAAAACCGGAGAGTCAAACTGTCCGCATGCGCGGTCTCCGCACTCACTCTTTGCCCATCTTCGTACATGCCGCTGACAGATACAACGATTACGCTGTTTACATTCGCGCGGCTGCCCGACCGGTTGCTGAACAGCAGCACGATGCTGTCAAGCTGCATGAGATTGGCCGTCGATACCGAGCTGTTGTCCAGGCGGAGAGTGAAAACCGGCGTCGGTACCCCTTGCGTCAGCGGTCGATCGACCGTCGTTTCCGAACTCACCACCAACCGGGCGTCGATCGATGCCACCGTAATGGCAAAGGACAACGACGTCTTCTGAAAGACCGCGGGCGCGTTGATATTGAGATCGAGCGGAATCTGCGTGACGGTGAAAGTTATCGTGACCGTCGTATCGAAGATCGGGGCGTGGAACGCGAAGTTGCGCGCCGACTCCGTCGTGATCTCGCCAAGCGTGTCGTCCGGTGACAGACCGAGATCGAGCCCGCCGGTCGAAAGCCGGTATTCCCCGGGCGAGACCTCCGCCAGACCGAGATTCGTCATGTCCACCACCAGTGAGAACGCTGCGCCCTGCCGGACATACCCGTTGGGCGCTCCCACCACCGTGTGCGTCAGGACCAGGGTGGCCGGTGTCTGTATTGCCACCAGTGCAATATTATCGACCGGCGGTATGCGCCCGGCGTTGCCGGAAACGAAGTTGACGCTGAATATCTCGGCCGGATTGGCAATCGACGACGCCACCACATCGTAATAGAGATCATATGTGTCCAGGGGTGGAATTTCGACGATCGTCTTCAGCAGCGAATCGATGGAGTTGCCGTCGCTGGTCAGACGAAATACGAGGTTCTCGGCCGGAGACTCGGAGATGTTTGCGATACGCGCGTGCATCTGGAACGGCTGGTTGATATTGACCTTATTGCCGTTGGGGGCGACGCAATCGAGCGACACAATCTGCACCAGCGGGAACTGCTGAACCTGGACCATCTGTGTGTCGAAAGTGGTGCTGAACGTCAGATAGGTCGGCGAACCGAAGCGACGATAATGCAGCTCCGCGCTCACCGTCAGCGTCTTGCCCAACTGATTGGCCGGTATGAAGACATTCTCCGTGGTGACCAGATTGCTTCCCGATACCAGCGTGTCACCCGGAATCATGAGGTTGACGGTGGCTTCAAAGCCGGTTCCGAGGATCGTGAAAATACCGGACCCCGGTTCCACTTCGAGGTTGGCGCCATCTGCAAACTGCAAGCCGAACTGAAACGACGCCTCTGCGCCCGCTGCCACCGTATCCGGCGCGAATGACCCGGCAATATACTCCGGCCCGGAACGCGGAATGATATACAGCGAGTCCGCCGGCACCCCGTTGAGAATGAATTCGCTGGCCCCTGAGAAGAGGTGGTAAATCGCCCGCACCGTGTACCAGCCCGGAGGAAGTCCGTTCAACGGCACCACCTTTGCGCCAAGTCCGGAATACGTGATCACCCCTCCGATAAAACTCGAATATGTCGGTGATCCGGTGTAGACCACAGCGACCGACGGATCAGGAACGCCCGGCGCCAGCTCCAGGCGTACCCGCGTGCTGTCGATTGGCCCCGAGAACCCGGTGGTGAGCACCTGAAACCCGAGCGAGAAGTTCTCGTTGGCGTAGACCGAATCCGGCTCTAGTGACCCCGATGCAAACGTCACCGTGGCCGGCGTTCTGACAAACACCGGCAACTTGACCGTATCCACCGTCAAAAAATCGGTCGAGCCGATCAGGTAGTGCGCGTTCAGCAACACGATCAGCGTGTCAACTATCACCGGCACGAACGCCGTGTCGATCATGCTGACCGTGTCCACGAAACCGTCCTTGTGCCCGGCAAAGAATGCCTGGACCGAACCGCCCCCGGCCTTGAAATATGACCGCATCGAGGGGTTGCTCGATGCTACCAGCCCGCCGCGATTGGTCGCCGTCACCTTGACCGTGGTCGGTAATCCCTGGTAGACCTCGACTATCGAATCTCCCTTGAAGTCCGTCACCTTGAGGATGTCGTAGCCGCTGAACGAGACAATGACCGGCTCGGAGCTTACCAAACCATTGGATGCGATCACCGGTATCTTGCCGGTTGGGCCGAGATAAGTGCACTGCGCCGCAAGGAACTTTATCACGCCGCCGGAATCGAGCGATGGATCATTCAGCGTCGCCGGCGTCAACACGCCGGAGCCGACCGACAACACGATCGGGTTGGCCGCCAGATCGTACCCGGTCACGAGATTGTTGGCGGAATCGAGCAGCAGAATAGTCGCCGACGTTTGAAGCGGATGCCCCACTACCTGGTTCGGCGATATTGACAGGATGATCGTTGACACCGACGCGTTGGGAGATGTCGCCGATTGGGGTTCCGCAGATAATGCCGGCAAGGCAACCAGCATCACGATAACCGCGGCGGCAGCTGTGATCTGTCGAGTTTTATAAGATATAGACCTGACGGCGGCGACCTTCAAGATTCCAATTCCTTACTATCTGCACCAGTCCCATGCGCGAACAAGTGAATATAAGCAAAGGACGTGCCTCCTCTGACACACTCGCGTCGGATGAGACCTGAAGCGGTCGTGCTCTCACACGATTCCGATACTGATTCTTAACATAGAGATTATCAACAGCTTACGAGGACAAGTCAACCACAACTTTCCGCCCTCGCCGACGCGTACTCCCCCCTGAGAGAAACTCAGAGCGCTCTCCCAGGCCCCTGTGTAAACTCTTGCACGCTTAAGACTTACTTATGCATTTCCGCGACCGAAGTCAAGATCGATTTTGAGCGAACTCTTCCGCCGCAGAAACTGTGTTGGACATCAGCATCGCGATCGTCATCGGACCGACCCCACCCGGTACCGGCGTGATATACGACGCCTTCTCAAAACAGCCCGCAAAATCGACATCACCGACCAGACGGTACCCTTTGGTCGACGTGCTCTCTTCAACTCTGTTAACCCCCACGTCAATCACCACCGCGCCCGGTTTAATCATCTCCGCCGTGATCGTCCGCGGTCGCCCGATAGCGGCAATGACGATATCCGCCCGACGGACTATCTCCGCCAGATTCCGCGACTGCGAATGCGCCACCGTCACCGTGGCGTTGGCCATCGGCGCCTTTTGCATCAGAAGCGCCGCCACCGGCTTGCCGACAATATTCGACCGCCCCACCACGACGACTTCTTTCCCCGACGGATCGATTTTGTAGTACTCCATCAGCTTGATTATCCCGTGCGGCGTGCACGGCAGCAGATGTCCCCGCCCCATAAGCATCAAACCGACATTGTGCGGATGAAACCCATCGACATCCTTGCGCGGATCGATAATCAGCGTCACCGCCATCTCATCGATCTGTTTCGGCAACGGCGATTGAACCAGTATGCCGTGGATCTTCGGATTCGCATTTAGCGAGCGAACGATGTCAACCAGTTCCGATTGAGCCGTCGTTGCCGGCTTGCGAATGACTTCCGAATAGATACCGAGTTGCTCACATGCTTTCGCTTTGCTTGACACATATGTCGCCGATGCCGGATCATCTCCCACCAGCACTGCCGCCAATCCCGGCGTCACACCCCGCGCCTTGAGCGCCTCCACCCGCTCTTTGACCTTTGCCTTGATCTCCCCCGCCACCAACTTGCCGTCAATTATCTGCGCCGTCATGCCACCGCTCCCTCAATCCTCTTCCACATGAATCTCATTCTTGAAATTCGCCAGATCAAACGGCAGGCAGAACCGCTCGATATGTTCCGCCTGCCCGGAATTCGCATCAACCCGCACCACCACCCCCGAGATCTTCACATTTCCCGTCGCCGACCGAAACCGCTTCGGCATCCCGGTCAGGAATCTCCCCAGCGATGGCCCCTTCTCCATCCCGATTATCGAGTCATGCGGCCCGGTCATCCCGGCATCGGTGATATACGCGGTCCCGCGCTCCGAGATCTGCTCGTCGGCCGTCTGCACGTGCGTGTGCGTGCCGACAATCGCCGACACCATGCCGTCCAGATAGAACGCCATCGCCTGTTTCTCCGAAGTCGCCTCGGCATGCATATCCACGAATATGACATTCGTATCGCGCTGCATGTCGGTGACGAGGCGCTTGGCCATCCGGAACGGACAGTCGGTATCCGGCATATACGTCCGGCCCATGACATTGATGATGCCAATCTTGGTCTCCCCCACGGTATCGATCAGCCAACCCGTCCCCGGCGCTCCAGGTGGATAGTTGGCGGGACGAAGCAGCTTCGGGTCGGTTTCGAAATACTCGAGAATATCAACCCGGTCCCAGATATGGTTGCCGGATGTTTGCGTGTTGATCCCGTACGAGAACATCTTGCGCGACATCTCCGGCGTGATGCCGAATCCGCCGGCGGCGTTTTCGACATTGGCCACGACATACTGCGCGCCGTACTTCTCTTTGAGGGGTTTGATCATGTGGGCGGCCGCCTGACGGCCCGTCTTGCCGCAGATATCGGCCACGAAAAGGATAGTGATTGTAGACACTCAGGTCTTTCTAAGGCGGAACACTGGCTTGCGAACGACCGGCCGATGATTCCGCCTCTTCACCGTACCGGCCATTAACGTCTTTCGATGAAATGGTACGACAGAAACGGTCCCCGGTCAAGTCGTAGGGCGGTTCTGCTTCAGACCCGCCAATTCGATCTGGCTCGGGCCTGTCCCATACCCGCCGCCCAGGATGTACCACAATTCTCTCCCCCGGGTCAAGCTGCCGCTTTCGAGCTTTCGCTTTGATAAGAAGACGATCAATGCTATATTGAATGCGACATTCGTCAATCCCACTGCTCTTACTTCCTGTGCTCGACCGAGGGTTGATGTCGCGTGAGTTCTCGAACTTCGATCATTGAGGAGAGGTCGCCATGAAACACAGCTCTACTGCGCCCAAGCTTGCCATGCTTATGCTGGCCACGATCATTGTCGCCACTGCCGTTTATCCCGCCGTTCCGGGCATCATAGCATACCAGGGACGGCTCACCACCCCATCCGGCACCGCCGTCCCCGACGGCAACTACCTGATTCGCTTTGCCATCTACAGCGCTTCTGCCGGCGGCACCGTACTGTGGGACAATGATTATCGGACAGTCGCGGTCAGCGGCGGTCTGTTCACCTACAATCTCGGCGACTCGGTCGCACTGCCGATCACGCTGTTTGCAAGTGACACCGCGCGCTATCTTGGCATCAAGGTCGGCGCCGATCCTGAAATTGTTCCCCGCGTCAAGCTGAATACCGTTCCGTTCTCCTTCAAGGCGCTCTATTCGGATACCGCCGCCATGGCTTTTGGCGTGGCGGGCGGTGGTGGCGGCTGGACTGATGGCGGTGCCACCGTTCGTCTCACTACGCTCGCCGACAAAGTGTCCATCGGCACGTCCGGCGCCACCAACAAGCTCGACGTGACCGTTACCGATGCCGGCTACGGTGCCGGATATTTCAGCGTCGATAACGCCTCAAATGCCGTCCCGGCGCTCTACGGTTCCACCAACGGCACCGGACACGGCATCTGGGGAAATGCGATTGCCGCCGCCAAGGGGGGCGTCTTCGGCTCCAGCAGTTCGGGTTATGGCGTCTACGGCAGTAGCTCCGGCAAATACGGCGTCTACGGAACCGGCGATAAAGGCGTGTTTGGCGAACATCCGAGTTCGCACAACTACGGCTTTCTGGGCGGCCTGGATGTCGGCGTCTACGGCAAGGATACGTCGTCCAGTTGTACGGGTGCTCTTGGCGGCGAGTACTTCGGTGTCTCCGGCTCAGCTCAGCAGGCGAACGAAGTGGGTATCTTCGGCGAATGCACATCTGGCGTCGGCATCCGGGCCTCCAGCACCGACAGCACCGGCCTGCACGCCTCGAGCGCATTTGGCCTGGCTATATACGGACTCGGGCGGCGGGGAGTATATGGCAAAGGATCCACCTACGGCGTGATGGGCGAGCACAATGCCAGCGGCAATTATGCCACTCTCGGCAACGAATGGAGCGCCGTGTACGCGTTTGCCAATGGCACAAACGGCAGAGGCCTTGAAGCGCGGAACGATTCCTTCAAAGTCACTTTCATGGCCGCCGGTGAGAATACCGGCGCGTACGCGGTCGTCGACACCGGAATACATGACATTCCGCAGTGCTCAGGAGCCCTCGCCTATGGTGGCATAGGTGTCTGCGGCTACGGCGATTCCGCCGCCGATTTCGGTGGCATGGTCAAGATCAGTCGCTCGTCAGGACACATTGGCGGGTTGACGCTCCACAGCACCAGCCATAACGACCCGGGTCGCTGTGGGATTTTCATCAGCAATAATAATCTCGGTACGATTGAAGGCGATGACTCCGAGGATCAGTGGTTCGGCCTTTACTCCGGATTCAGCGGCAGCCGGAAGTACGATGCTCATCTGGCCGTCTACGGCAGCAATACTTCCGGATGGGGCAATCGGATCGAAATGTACCACGACGGCACTGACGGTTATCTTGCGACCGACGTCGGCGATATCAATCTCATGCCCGCCACGAATGTCGGAGTCGGCACGGTGGTCCCCGGCTATAAACTCGATGTCGCCGGACAATGCCACGCAACCAGCTTCCCGACTTCCTCGGACGAGCGACTGAAAGAGAATGTTCAGCCAATAACCGACGCTCTTGAAAAGATCGAACAGATCAATGGCGTGTCGTTCGACTGGAATCAGACCTACGAATCGCTCGGCCGCTCCTCCGGCCACCGGGAAATCGGCGTCATCGCTCAGGATGTCGAAAAGGTTTTACCGGAGTTGGTCACGACGTGGGGCGACAAGAACTATCGTGCGGTCGACTACGGCCGCCTCACTGCCGTTCTGGTGGAAGCGACGAAGCAACTGGCGAAAGAGAACTCGACCTTGAAAGCCGAGAACGCCGCCATCTCACAGCGCCTCGATGAATTGCAGCGTAAAGTTGAGAAACTGTCAAAGTAGAGATAGAAGTCTCGACCTCACGTCATTGCGAGCCCGCCGAAGGCGGGCGTCGCAATCCGTCGTTTGATTTACGAACGTTGTAGGTCGGGTCCGGCTTCCGAACCCGACACATCTGATTAGTGCCATGACTGACAAACCAAACATTCGCGAGCAGATGGATCACATCTACCGGGACATCCCCCTGCCCAATATCCCCTGGAATGTGGAGCAGCCGCCACCACTGCTCGTCGAGGCAGTCGAGTCCGGGAAAATCAAACCATGCCGGGCGGTCGATCTCGGCTGCGGCGCCGGCAACTATGCCGTCTGGCTGGCGGGGAGGGGATTCGATGTAACCGGCATTGACATCAGCGCCAAGGCGATCGAGCACGCGAGGAAACTGGCGACCGTCAAAGGCGTAGCGTGCCGGTTTGTGGTTCTCGATCTGCTGGGCGACTTGTCGAACTACAGAGAACGCTTTGACTTCGCCTATGACTGGGAACTGCTGCACCACATCTTCCCGGAGGACCGGGAGCGATACCTCCGAAATGTCCACCGCCTGCTTCGACCCGACGGCGCCTATTTCTCGATCTGTTTCAGCGAAACCGACCCTTCCTTCGGCGGCCGGAACAAGTATCGGAAGACAAACATCGGCACTACGCTGTACTTCTCATCGGAAGCCGAATTGCGTGAGCTGTTCGAGAAGTGCTTCACGGTGAGTGATCTGCGAACGGTGGAGATTCCTGGAAAACACGGCAGCCACCTCGTGATCGCCGCGTGGCTGAAGCCGCTGTAGGGGCTGACGAACCCATAGGGTGGGTCTGCTTCAGACCCGCAGTCTTCATTTCTTTCGTCATTGCGAGCCCGCCGTAGGCGGGCGTCGCAATCTGTCGACATTAGAGAAGGGCTAATGTCATTCCCGCGAAGGCGGGAATCCACGCTCCGTCGCGTCAGGTCTTGTCCGCCGGAGGCGGATGTGACCTGACGCCTCCTATCTGCCTCATTCCGGCGTATGCCGGAATCCAGATTGATCGTCCCGGCCGAGTCAAACCGGTAACCCACAGCTCTGCTGTGGGCTCTCCCAATACGACGCATCACCCTCATAACTGAATCCGGTCCACCTCTCATAATATATCACGTATGCCAATATCGAACCCACCATGAATGGTGGGCCACCCCGCCCGTGACTTAGCCGTGCGTGGCAATAGTCCACAACACGGCAAGTAATATAGCCAATACGGCAAAGGCGAAGAGAGAACCCAGAAAGTCGGGTGAACTGAAATGCTTCTCTTTGGCGATTCTACTTCCAATTGGATACGCAACTATGGCCAGCACGATGCCGATTATCCATATGAGCAACTTCATCGCATTGTTTCTCCTTGCTCATCCCCCAAGCCGGTAACCCACAGCTTTGCTGTGGGCTCTCACAACACGACGCATCACCCTCATAACTGAATCCGCTCCACCTCCTATAATATATCACCAGACCTATCGTTACAAGCGCTCCAGTTCGCTCTCACGCGTTCACTTCTTTCACCCTCCACGCATTTTTGCTGCTAATTCAACATCAATTCCCCGGCCGTCTCATTTAGTCGAAGGAGTGATCTATGTGGTTGAATCAGGACAGTCGAAACTGGTAAATGTGCGAGCTTGCGGGTGAATGGGACAAAATATGGGGTCCCCCCTATTTGACGAAACGAACCCAAGAAGTCGTTGCGGGACAACAAGGTTATCCAGGAAGCGAACCCAACCGAACCCAAGTTGAAGCCACCTAATGGTGATGAGGGCCCCCGCTGGTTCGAGCGCAGTCGAGAACCGGCAACAAAAAGGCGTCAGCCCTTATGGACTGACGCCACAAACAAAACCGTTTGCTCTTATGAATGCGCGAAAGCGAACAGTCCAGACTCGTCTGGCTATTTCGCGAACTCCGTGATGCGCGTCTCCCGGATCACCGTCACCTTGATTTGACCGGGATATTGCATCTCGCTTTCGATCTTGGTCGCGATATCGCCGGCCAGGATCGCGCTCGCGAGATCATCCACTTGCGAGTTCTCGACAATCACGCGAATCTCGCGTCCCGCCTGAATCGCGTACGCTTTCGACACGCCCTTGAAACTGTCGGCCAGATCTTCGAGCTGCGTCAGGCGTTTGATATACGCTTCGAGCGGTTCGCGCCGCGCGCCCGGACGAGCGCCGGAAACGGCGTCCGCCGCCTGCACCAGCACCGGGTACGGGCTGAGCATCGGGATATCGTTGTGATGCGACGCAATCGCGTTGATGACAATTTCACTCTCTTTGTACCGCGACATGAAATCCGAGCCGATCTGCGTGTGCGTCCCTTCGGTCTCGCGGTCGATCGCTTTGCCGATATCGTGAAGCAGCCCGCACCGTTTGGCCAGCACGGCATCGAGCTCCAGCTCCGCCGCCATCAGGCCGCACAGCATGGCGACTTCTTTCGAGTGCGCCAGCACGTTTTGACCGTACGATGTTCGGTAATTGAGTTTTCCGAGCTGCTTGATGATGTCAACATGCAAGCCGTGAACGCCGAGTTCAAAACAGGCCTGTTCGCCCACCTCGCGGATGATGACATCCATCTCCTTCTTGGATTTCTCGACCACCTCTTCGATGCGGGTCGGATGGATGCGGCCGTCGGTCACCAGTTTCCCCAGCGCCATGCGGGCGATCTCTCGCCGTACCGGATCGTAGCCGGAGAGAATCACCGCTTCGGGGGTGTCGTCAACAATCACGTCGACTCCGGTGCTCGTCTCGAACGCCCGGATATTGCGCCCCTCGCGGCCGATAATGCGGCCTTTCATTTCGTCGTTCGGCAGGTTGACCACCGAGACAGTCGATTCCACCGTATGGTCGGCGGCGCAGCGGTAGATGGCCGAAAGGATAATCTCTTTCGCTTCCTTCTCGGCATCCTGCTCCGCCTTCTCGCGAATCTCTTTGATATATGCCGCGGCTTCCATGCGCGCCTCGCCCACCATGTTATCCATGAGTTGCTTCTTGGCTTCCTCAGGCGACATCTGGGCGATCTTCTGCAGTTTGTCGTTTTGCGCGACGATTATCCCATCAAGTTCAGTCTCCCGCAGCGAGATTCCTTTTTCGCGTCCCTGCAAATTGCGGTCGCGGCCGGAGAGCTCGCGCTCCTTACTGTCGAGGAAATCGACCCGCTTCTGCAGGGCGGCGTCCCGCTCCTCGGTTCGCTTCTCGTGCTTTTCGATCTCGCGGCGGCGTTCCTCCATCTCCTTCTCGAAATTCCCCTTGACCTTGAGCCATTCCTCACGGGCTTCAAGGGCCGATTCCTTCTTCTTGATCTGGGCTTCTTTATCCGCGTCAGCGATGATCTTTTTCGCCTGCTCCTTGGCCGCGCCGACGCTCTTCGAGCCGATCCGCTGGGCCATCAGCCAGGCGACCACGAACGCCACCGCGCCGGTCACGACCGCGGCGATCACCGTAATCAACAGGTTGTTCATTTCAACCTCCCACCCGGTTCCGTTACCGGATGCATCTATAAATGAAAACGCTCTGGATGGGACAGGTACGCGATAAGAATAGAGCGGAGAAAAGCAGCGCGGCTAGGCCTGCGTATCGGCAAGCGATTGCTCGAGGCGGCTGAGCATGGATTCGACACAGTCGTCACGATCGGATTCTATGTGCCTCAGTTGATCCCGCTTTTCCACCAGCTCCGAGGCGATCGACAGAGCCGTGAGTATCGCCACCTTATCCTTTGCCTTGGAACGGCTGATCTGGGCGACCTCGCGCATCCGGGTATCAACGAAATCGGCGACCCGCCGTATGTGCTCTGGGTCGCCGGCACTTGTTATCGGATATTCTTCGCCAAATATCTTCACAACAACTGTGTTCTCAACTACATGGTCAGACATCAAACGCTGTTTCTCACGCCAGTCTTGCGAGTTCTGTCCTATCCTGCTATCTGTCTGCAAGTTATACTAAATAAGTCCGATTATGTCAACAAAAAATCACGAGGCCGCCGACTCCAGCTCCTCCACCTGAGCAAGCACCGCCGCCAGACGGGTCCGGACCGCCTCGGCGCGCTCGTTCCCCTGGCGTTTCAGCCGCGATACCTCTTGCCTCAGCTCGGCCAGTTCTTCTTTGAACCCGGTATTCTCCCCCTTCAGCGTGCTATTCTCCCGCTTCAGATTCTCGAGCAGTGTCAGCATCCGCTCGAGACGCTCCTGGAGCTGCTGGAACTTGTCACTCATCGCTACTTCTCCCGAATTTCGGCGTTAAAATCGCGCTTGAGGACAGTAATTATATCCTGCTGAATCTTATCCACTTCGTCGCTCGCCAAGCTGCGCTCGGCCGAGCGATAGGTGATCGAAACGCCGATCGATTTCTTACCCTTCTCGATCTGCTTGCCGATATAAAGATCGAAAATCGAGACTGATTCCGCAAGAGGGCCAGCCACCGATTTTATCTTTTCGACGATTTCCCCGACCCGGGTCTCTTCGCCGACCACAATCGCCAAATCGCGCGGCGCCGACGGGTAGACCGGCAGCGGTGTGAACTGCGACAGCTTCCGGCTCATAGCAATCATCTCCGGAAGCATGAGTTCGGCGTAATAGAGTTCCTGCTTGATATCGAACCGCTTTGCCAGACCGGCAGTTATCCGTCCCGCGTGACCAATTAACGTCCCGTTGGCCAGCAATTCGTACGATATGGAGCTATCAAAACAGGGTTCTGCCACAGGTCTGAATGACAACTCCGGCCAGTGGAAATGTTCGGCCAGAGTCTCAACTGCGGCTTTGAGGTCATAAAAGTCAAACGGCCGCGCCTTGTCCCGCCAGTTGGCAGGTGTCTGTCCGGTCACCACCAAGCTCAGGCGGCCCGGCTCACTCCAATCACAGTTCTGCGAAGGCGGACAGTACACGGCGCCGATTTCGAACAACCTGAGATCCATGATCCGGTGGGCGTGGTTGTGCGACGTAATCGTCAGCGCCGTAGGCAACATCGAGTTCCGCATAATATCGAGATCATCGGAGACCGGGTTGCTGATTTTGACGGTTGGCCTGTCGGGGCTGAGAGTCGATGAAATCTTGCTTCCGGCCAGACCGTGCCCCATGATTTCGTCGAAGCCAATGCCTGCCAGCAACCGCCGGACATCCCATTCAAACTGTTCTTCAGGATGAACCGGCGTAAAGAGCGGTCCTTTATTAGTGACGGCATCCGGGATATTGGCCCAACCGTGTATGCGGGCGATCTCCTCGATGACATCCGTTTCCGTAGTGGTGTCGGGGCGGAATGTCGGGACCGTGACCGCAATCGGGTCATCGCCGCTGACGCCAAATTCGATCCCTTCGAGAATGTCTTTTATCCGCTGTGTCGGGAGATCAACTCCCATCAAGGCGTTGCATCGCTTCGGGCGAAGAGCCACCTTGACCGGTTCGATCTTTCGGGGATAGCAGTCAACAACGCCGTTGAGCACCTGCCCGCCGCACAACTCCTGAAAGAGATAAGCGGCGCGGTCGATAGCATACGGGACATTATTCGGATCGGCGCCGCGCTCAAATCGATACGATGACTCAGTCACCAGCCCGATTTCCTTGCGACCGTGACGAATGACTACCGGGTTGAAGTACGCGGCTTCCAGCAGAATCGTATTTGTCCTGTCGGTGATTCCCGACAGCAGCCCTCCCATCACGCCGCCGACGGCCACACCCTGCCGGCCATTGGTGATCATGAGGACTTCGGACGTAAGTTCCCGCTCGGATTCATCGAGCGTGATGAATTTCTCTTTGTCGTGAGCGCGCCGCACAACCACTTCGTGGCTGCCGAATCGCTCGAGATCGAACGCATGCAGCGGATGGCCGCATTCGAGCATGACGAGATTGGTGATATCGACAACGTTCGAAATCGGCCGCATGCCGGCGGTCAGCAGTTTCTTCTGCACCCACCACGGCGACTGACCGACTCTGACATTGCGGATCACCCTCGCGGCATAGCGGGGACAGCCGACCGGATCGTCGATTCTGACCTTGACGACATCCGCGGCCTTCTCGGAGATTTCTTTGAGCGCGATATTGGGCCGTCTTAATCTCACTCCACCCAGCGCGGCCAGATCGCGCGCGATGCCGATGGCCGAGAGTGCGTCCCCACGATTGGGCGTGATTTCGAATCCGAGAATGTAATCATCGAAATCGAGCCATTCGGCCAGCGGCTTGCCGAGCGGCGCGTCGTTCTCCAGTACCATGATGCCGGAGTGGTCGTCGGATATGCCAAGCTCCGCTTCGGAACAGATCATCCCCGACGATTGCACGCCGCGAATAGTGACCGTCTTGATTTCCATACCGCCGTGCATGACTGCGCCGATCATGGCTACCGGCACTTTCTGGCCGACTGCGACATTGGGCGCGCCGCAAATCAGGTCCAGCTTCTGCGCGCCAATGGAAACGGTCGCTTTCCTAATTTTTGAGGCCCCGGGAACCTCCGCGAGCGCCAGCACCTCGCCCACCACGACATTTTTCAGGTGGGTCGCGGTTGGCTTCATCTCTTCGCAGGCCAGGCCGCACAGCGTCAGGCGGTCGGCCATTTCCTGAACCGGCCAATCCAGCCCGGTGAGTTCTTTCAGCCAGAGATAGGATACTTGCATATCAATTGAACTGCTTGAGGAAGCGGAGATTGCTGTTGAAAAACAGACGGATATCGTTGATCCGATACTTGAGCATGGCCGGTCGCTCGACCCCGATACCGAACGCAAAGCCGGTGTACTTTTCCGGATCATGCCCGGCGAATCTCAGCACATTCGGGTGAATCATACCGCTGCCGAGAATTTCAAGCCAGCCGGTCTGCTTGCAGAGCTGGCACCCCTTACCCCGACAGAGATAACAGGCGACATCGACTTCGGCCGAGCATTCCGTGAACGGGAAGTACGACGGCCGGAACCGCAGTTTGAGATCTTCGCCGAAGAAGGAGTGAGCGAACGCGTTGAGCACTCCCTTGAGGTCGGCGATAGAAACCCCCTCGGCTACCATGAAACCGTCGATCTGATGAAACGACACGTGGGCGCGGGTCGAGATATCCTCGTGACGAAATGTACGGCCCGGCATGAGTATCTTCATCGGCGGTTTCCGTTTTTCCAATTCACGCGCCTGCACCGGCGTGGTGTGGGTGCGCAGCAGGCGGCCGCCGTCCACAAAGAAAGTGTCGTGTTCGTCGCGGGCCGGGTGATCGGGCGCAAAATTCAACGCCTCGAAATTATAGTAGTCGGTCTCGACATGCGGGCCACGGGCAATCTCAAATCCCATACCGTGAAAGATGTCGCAGATTTCCCGCATCACCTGATTGAGAATGTGAATTGTGCCGATCGGCTGACCGGTGCCGGGGAGCGTCGGGTCGAAAGCCGAAACCGGTTTCTCCTGAGACAGCCGGTCGGTCGCTTCCTGCAGCTTCTCCTCGATCGTCTTGCGGGCGGTGTTGGCCTGGGCGCCAACCGCCTTGCGCTCGTCGACCGGCAGCGCGCCGAGCGACTTGAGCACCGCCGTCAGGGCTCCCTGCCGACCGAGGAACTGGATCTGAAGCTCCTTAAGCACATCGAGCGAACCGGCGTTACCGATTCGCTCGAGAGCTTCCTGTTCAATGCGACGTACTTCGTCGAGAAGCGTCATATCGAGCGTGCACGCTCCCTACTTGCCCGCGGCCATGTTGGCCAGCGTAGTGAAGGTGGCCATGTCGCGCGCGGCGATATCGGCCAGTGATTTCCGATCGAGTGTCACGCCGGCCTTTTTGAGCCCGTTCATGAAACTGGAGTAATTGATTCCGCACAGCTTGCATGCCGCCGAAATCCGGGTTATCCACAGAGCGCGAAACTCCCGTTTTTTGGCGCGGCGATCCCGCCAGGAATAGCGCATCCCGCGATGCACCGTTTCCAGAGCGCTCCGGTACAGCCGACTCCGGCCGCCGAACGCACCGCTGGCGCGTTTGAGGACTTTTTTGTGTCGCCGCTTGGCGGCGACATTGTTTTTAGCGCGAGGCATTTCTGTTTATCTCCTGTTCTCTTTTCTTTCTCAGTTGGGCAGCATGCGCTCCACCCGCTTCTTATCCGCTTTGGATACGAAGCCGGCTTTGCGCAACTGGCGGACGCGCTTGGCGGACATTTTGGTCTGAATATGCGACTTGAACGCTTTTTTGCGTTTGATCTTGCCGGTCGCCGATTTCCGAAACCGCTTGGCCGCACCGCGTTTGGTCTTGATCTTGGGCATTACAATCCTCTATGTCAATCAGTTACTATTCTCGGTTCTTTGCCCGGAGCCGCTATTCTTCGGTTCCGGTCTCCGCGATCGCTTCGTCCGCCTCTGTTTTGGAGGTCGGCGACGCGACTTTGGCTTCTTTCTTCTTGCCGCCGACTTTGGCGGCAGCCACCTTCCGCAGCACCTCCGGCTTGGGCGTCAGCACCATGCTCATCGTATTGCCTTCCATCTTGGGCGCCATATCGACGGTCGCAATCGGTGTCAGCTCGGTGATGATGCGGTCAATAATCTGTTTGCCATACTCGACATGGGCCATTTCGCGGCCCCGGAACATCATGAACACCCGCACCTTGCTGCCTTCTTCGAGGAACTCCTTTACGTGTTTCGTCTTGAACACGAAGTCATGCTCGTCAATCTTGGGCCGATAGCGCATTTCCTTCAACTGGAACGAATGCTGCTTCTTCTTGGCCAATTTGTCCTTCTTGGAAAGCTCATACTTGTACTTTCCAAAGTCCATGATGCGGCAGACGGGCGGCCGACTGTTCGGGGCAACCTCGACCAGATCGAGCCCCGATTCACGCGCGCGATCCAGCGCCTCGCGAGTCGGAATGATACCGACCTGCTCGCCATTAGCGCCGATCAAACGAATCGGAGAAACGCGAATCCGTTCGTTGACCCTCACATCCTTACTGGCGATACGATCCTCCTGGCATTCTACTTTTCATTCTTCGACAAGCCCTTGCCGGCGATTTCATCCTGCAAGAGCTTCATTGCTTCATCAACCGACTTCACGCCCAGATCGCCGACCCCGTGACGGCGCACCGAAACGGCGTCCTTCTCCGCTTCGCGCCCACCCACCACGAACATGTACGGCACTTTCATCAATTCCGCATCGCGGATTTTTGCTCCGATCTTTTCCGAGCGGGCGTCAAGTTCCGCCCGGATACCGCCCGCCTTGAGTTTCTCGGTAACAGCCGAGGCGAACGCGTTCACCGCATCGGTGATCGGCAGCAACCGCACCTGTACCGGCGCCAGCCAGAGCGGGAAATTGCCCGCGTAATGTTCGACCAGCACGCCGAAAAACCGCTCGATTGAACCGAGCAGTGCCCGGTGGATCATCAGCGGCCGCTTGTGCTGACCGTCGGAAGCCGCAAAGGAGAGATCGAATCGCTCCGGCAGATTGAAATCAAACTGGATGGTCGAGCACTGCCAGGGGCGACCGAGCGCGTCTTTGATTCCGATATCGATCTTCGGCCCGTAAAAAGCGCCGCCGCCTTCGTCCACCTGGTATTTGAGACCAACGATCTCCATAGCCCGGCGCAGTCCGGCCTCGGCCCTCTCCCAGTCTTCGGGGTTGCCGATGGCATCCTTGGGCCGGGTGGAAAGATATACGGCGTAGTCGGTAAAGCCAAACGATTTCAGGATGTGCACGCAGAACCTGATCAGCCAGACCAGTTCCTCTTCCATCCCTTCAGGCGTGACAAAGTGGTGGGCGTCATCCTGCGTGAAGCCCCGGACACGCATCAGACCGTGCAGAACGCCGGCCCGCTCGTAGCGGTATACCGTTCCCAGCTCCGCCCAGCGGAGCGGCAGATCACGGTAGGACCAGAGCCGCGACCGATACATCTGGATATGGAACGGGCAGTTCATCGGCTTGATCTGGTACTTCCGCTCGTCGACATCCATCGGACTGTACATATTTTCGGCATAGAAGCCGGTGTGGCCGCTGCGATGCCAGAGATCCAGATTGGCGATATGCGGGCTGTATACCAGGTCGTACCCGAATTTCAGGTGCTCTTCGCGCCAGAAATTCTCGATTTCGTTACGGACGCGCGCGCCGCGCGGGAGCCAGAGAACCAGCCCCGGTCCGACTTCCTCAGAGATATGATAGAGCTCCAGTTGCTTGCCCAGCAGTCGGTGGTCGCGCTTCTTGGCCTCCTCAAGGCGCTTCAAATACTCGTCGAGCATCGACGCCTTCGGAAATGAGATCCCGTAAATCCGCTGCAACCTTGCCTTCGTCTCATCGCCGCGCCAGTACGCCCCCGAGGTCGAGGTCAGCTTGAACGCCTTCACTATACCGGTCCGCGGAATATGCGGGCCGCGACAGAGGTCTTCGAAACGGCTGTCATAATAGAAGGTGACCGTGTCATCCTCGATCCCTTCGAGCAGTTCTACTTTATAGGTGGCTCCCTTACCCTTGTAGTACGAGATGGAGTCGGCGCGCTTCTTAACTTCGCAACGGAACGGCGCGTCCTCGGCCACAATCTCTGCCATCTTCTTTTCTATACGCTCCAAATCTTCGGGAGAAAACGGCTCAGGCACTTCGAAATCGTAATACCAGCCCTCTTCAATCGGCGGGCCAATGGCCAGCTTCACACCCGGGAAAAGCTCCTGCACGGCCTGCGCCATGATGTGCGAACTGGAGTGCCAGAAGACCTCTTTTCCCTGAGGAGCATCAAAGGTCAGCAGCTCGATAGAAGCATCATTCGTCACCGGCAGATTGAGATCGCGCACCACACCGTTGACCTTGACGGCTATCGCCTCTTTGGCCAGACGGGGTGAAATAGATTCGGCCACCTGCATCCCGGTCACACCGGATGGAAATGGTCGTGCGGAACCGTCAGGAAATGTAATCTGCACCTGTGACATCAATCAGTCCTATCAAATAAACACGGAATGCCGGGGCACAGAACACCTTCAGCATCCCGCAATCGCAAAAAAAATGGTGGGCGATACTGGAATCGAACCAGTGACCCCTTGCATGTCAAGCAAGTACTCTAACCATCTGAGCTAATCGCCCGTCTCATATCGGATTACAGAGCTCTGTTATCCTACGAAAGAGCACTAAGTATATGCGGCTTGTTCAGTCCTGTCAACAGGTATTTTGACCACCGGCCCTCCGGCAGCACACTGTTACACAATGAGTTGGCTGAATGAAGTCGAATGGATGGAAACGGTCGTCTACACTGAAATCGGACAAGTGACCGCCCTACCGGTCATTTGCCGATGCCGATCATGCTCATGAAGGTTTCGGACTTCAGGTATTCCTCGCGCAGCAGATCGCTCACCGCAGAAACGTCGTCGTCGGTTGCGCCGACAGACCCGAGCGCGCCGGCATTGGGAGCGCCGATCAGATCGCGGTCTGTTCCCTCGTAAAACGTCTTCTTGGCAATGTAGTTGGCCAGGTGAACCATGTAGCAGATGGGTTCCGGGACAGCCGGAAGTTCCGGTTGGTGATGAAACGTAATTGACTCTCCGAGTTTGGTCGGCAGCTTCCACTGCACGGCCAGCAGCGAACCAATCTGAGCGTGCGTATAGCCAAGGGCTTTTTCCTCGATCTGGTACGATGCGGCACTGCGATCCTGTTCCCGCTCCTGCACGTACTTCTCGTACTCGGTCGGGAGGAAACAGCAGAGAACGATCTTGCCGATATCGTGGAGCAAGCCGGCGGAAAATGCGGCGTCGGGGTCTACAATCCCCTTCGAACGGAGCTTTCTGGCCAGAATGCGGCTGCAGAATGCCGTTGCCAGCGAGTGTCGCCAGAATTTCTCCTGGAACTCCTGGTCGGTCGTTTTCCCTTTGAACATGTCGAGCACCGAGGCGGATAACACCAGGTTGCGAATGGCTTCCATCCCGATGATGACCACTGCCTGCTTGACCGATTCGATCTCGCGGGAGAGCCCGTAGAAGGCCGAATTGGTCATTTTGAGGACCTTTACGGACATGGCCGGATCTTCGGCCAGAATCGCGGCCACCTGTGCTGCTGAGACCTTCGGATCGTTGAGAACTTTCTGTATCTGATGAAAGACTACCGGCGGAGTCGGAAGATTGCGTATGTTCGAAACTACCTGCCGAACCCGGTTTTCAACAGTCATCGTCGTCATAAGTGCTCGCCCGTGCTTTCCTACGGATTCAGGTTATCGGCGAGACGGTCGGCAATCTGCTGCCGAATTTCCTGCCGATTGTAGTACCCCTCCGCCACCTTCCGCCGTACGTCCTCCATACGGGCGCGCCTGCTGCCAAGCGATCGCGCGACGGGGTTGATGTCGCCACCTGCCATCAGGTCGCGGCGGGCCGCATCAGCCGCTGTGGACAAATGTTTCAGCGAACTCACGGCTCCATGCTCTCTTGTCGATTCGCCACCGGTCACGGTTTCCCGACTCTGAACCTGATTGTCGGAAGACGGTTTCCGGTGCGGGGTACGTCCCATGTTCATCCTGCACCTCCTACGCGTCCTATGTCATCATGATATGTATCGTCACCACCGCCGGTTGTCTGTAGGCCCGTCACTGCTTGCCGTCNACAAACTGCGGCGATGGTTCATTCTCCTGNAGATAATTCAGGACTTTGCCGCTCACCCGCAGCGCCTCNAGTTCCTGCCGGATGCGGTTGTGGCGGTCCCGAACGTATTCCTCGTTTTCCGTCACCAGCGTGATATTCTTCTTCACCAGNGTNACGATGCAGTTCACCAGTTTCCGCACCTCGGGATGTACCGAAGCCACCCGGAAAACGTGCGGATTGCGCTCCCGCAGGACGGTGATCTTCTGCTCCGATTCGTCAATCCGGCGATGGCAGCGCTCGATCTCCGAGAAAAGGTCAAGCAGGTGCTCGTCCTTGTCATACTTGATCAGGTCGCGCTGTTTGTCCAGCAGGATATACAGTGACTGGTAAAACGAGTACTCCTCATTCAAGGTGCGAATGAGGTCCCGCTCCATTTGCGTAATCGTATTGTCGGTCATGGTTTCATCTCACGCCGTGACGAGCACCGATGAATCGACGCGATCCCGCTCGCCCGCCTCGGGCGCCACGGGCACCGGCGACGCCGGCGGCCGCAGCCCGACCCAGCCCTCGCGCAGATTTCTCAGCACTTTGGCACATGAGTCAATTCTCGCCCGGTTTTTCGTTCCCTCGATCAGATCGATTTCACTCATCAGGTGCACGTACAGTTTTCCGAGCCGGTCCGCCACGTCGCCGCCCTTCACAAAGTCGAGCGTCGAGTACAGGTGCACTACAAACCGCCGCACTTTCTCGAGATCGCGGTAGCCCGCCTGATAGTCTTCCTCGGCGTATGCGGCACTTGCCGTCGACAGGGCCTGCAGGGCGCCGTCGAATACCTTGATGACGAGTTCCAGTTGCGACTTGCCTTCGGTGTCCACTTGCTGATACGTGCTGAGTTTCTTCTTCATGGTGCCGTCCTATTGCGGGTTAGTTGCTGTTCCTGCCATAATTCCAATTTCTGTTGACGCTCTCTATCTGGCTGGTCAAGTAGCTGCCGATGGAATTGTAAGTGCTGAGCGCCTGTTCCATTGCGTAGAACTGCTTTTGCAGCGATTCGCGGCGCGCCGCCAGCCGTGTGTCGAACTCCGCAATACGGTCGGCGAGATTCTGCACCTGATCCTGGTACGATTTGATTCGGCGGTCCATCAGCCCCTGCCCCGTAGCCGTATAGCTCGATACCGAGTCGTTCAATTTCGCTGCTACGCCCTTGGCCAGCGTGACGGTTCCTTCGAAACCTTCCATCACCTGGTCGGGCGATAGCAGGATCTGAAGCTTGAGTCCGTCAGTGGTGGCATTCTTCTCGTTGCCGGTCAGCGTCTGCCCGGAGCCGGTAGCGGCTTCACCGTTGATGCGCCCAGCCACGTCCAGCCCGTTCTGACTGACGCCGGAAGCCAGCCCCAGCGCCACCAGCGCAGAGTTGGGAATAGAGGTAATCGTATTGACTTTCGATTTGCTGCCGTAGCTCGAACTCGTGAACACCAGTCGGCCGGTGCCGGTCGCGGTCGACTCCCACGACACCGTCAGCCCGCGATTGCCGATCCGCGTATCGCTGTCGATTCGGCTCTGAATCTCCGAGACCAGTTCCGCGCTTGTCGCGTAGGTCCGCGCGGTCAGGACGATCTCGTTCGATTCCAGGCCGTCGATGCTCAGTTTCAGCCGGTTGTTGGATTCCGTCAGCGTCAGCGGCGTGGTCGACGGGTCGGCTATTCCGCCGCCGGAAAACGTTCCCCGCGTTGCGGCCTGCGTGATATCCACGTTGAATTTGGTTCCGGACTTGGTTTTCGTGCCGGCAGACACAAACCGTATGTTGTCGCTGCTGGTGTTGCCGGAATTCGTGAAGACGTTGACGACGTCATCGAGATTCGTTCTGATTGCCGTTTCCAACCGGGAACTGTCCTTGATAGTGAGCTTGCCGTCGAGTCCGGTCCGGATCCCCAGCATGGCGAGCTGGTTGTATTCCGAATCGATTCCGGTGATGCGCGAACTGATGATCGATCGCATCGAACTCTGCATGGTCTGCAGCGAATACTCGGCGAACAGCACGCCGGATTCCTTCGTCTCCTGGTTGTAGGTGTTCTGCTTGTCGATGTAGTCGATAATCTCGTTGTACTGCGTAATGAAATCGTTGATCGTCTGTTTGATTTTCGAGACGTCAACATCGGTCCTGATGTTGACGCTGTCGCCGGGCCCGGTGACCTTGGCGACATCGATCGTTAACCCGCTAATGACGTTTTTGAATGAGTTCGTGTCCGAAGACACCGTAATCGGTGACCCGCTCCCGCCTGTCGAACCCAGCGTAATGCGGGCATTGGAGGCCTCCTGAAGCAAAGGCGCAAAGGTTCCGATCTGGAAGGTGTCGCCGCCGTGGAGAAGCCCCGACGACAGCGATAACTTCAGACCATCAGCGCCCGCACCCACCAGGGCAACTTCAGCATCCGCCTGAGAAACGATTACGGAGCCGGAATTCGTCCCGTCGCTCCAGTTGAGCGTTACGTTGTCGGTCCCGACGGCATACGTGCCGGAACCGTCCACCGTGAAGGTGTAAATCTTGTTGGTATTGCCGGTAAAAGCGGCGGTTGAGCCGAGACTGACGCTCGACGTCGACGCTGAGTTGAACGATATCTTTTCGGGAGCGTCAAACGACGCGGTCGCGAAATTCAGCGTGTTCTGTCCGACCAGGTTTGCGGAAAACGAAATCTTGCTGCTCAACCCGGTCTTGGTCGATGTGAGTATCAGCCGGTACGGATTCGATGACGAGCCGTCGTTGACCACCGAGGCCGTGACCCCAATTCGCGCGGCATTGATGGCGCGCGCAATACCTGTCAGCGAGTTGTTGGATGAATCAATCGTAATAGTCCGCGGCGACGTGGAGCCGACGCTGATGGTAATTGTCCCGGTGCCGAGAATCGCTTGTGACTGGTCGGCAAACCCCTGGCTGGCTATCTGATGGTTGCGGGCGACCGACTGAACCTGTATATCGTATGAGCCGGTGGCTACTCGGCCATTGGCCGAGGCGGTCAAATAGGAATCATCGGAGACATTGACCGAATAGGAATCAAAGGCCGAGCGGTTCGCCAGCCGTCCGGCGGTGGTGCTCAGAGCGAACAGTTTCGCCTGGAGTGCTTTCAGGGCGGTAACGATATTGGTCTTCTCGGTCTGCTCATTTTCCATAAGCACTGCCGGCTGACGTTCCGCCTTGATCAGTGCATCGATGATTTCAGTCGTATTGAGACCGGACGTGAGACCGTCGATAGAAGTTAATCCTGCCATGTTACTCCTGTACGCCTCTGGACGTCACTGTCACTTGAG
>PQAP01000110.1 GCA_003105265.1 candidate division GN15 bacterium
CACCAACATGATGTTCATGATGCCGATGCCGCCGACCAAGAGAGAAACGGAGGCGATCGCGCCCAGCAGATTCGTGAACACGCCACTCATCTGCGTTGCGGTGTTGGCGATATCCTGCTGCGAGCGCACCTGGAAGTCGTCGTCCTGGTCCTTGCCGAGTCGGTGTCGCTGGCGCAGCAGCGCTCGGATCTCGCGGTCTACCGTGATCTCAAGCGCCGGGTTGACATCCCCATCAGAAATGTGGCCGGCAAGAAACCATTCCAGGTTGAGGTGTCAATCAGTACCGACGGCCGGACGGATATCTCTCAGACCGACATGATTCAGGGAAACAAAATTGAGTACTCGGTTGCGGTAGAATAGCAGAACCGACGAGATGTCGGGAACCGGATGTTGAGAGCGTGCCATAGCGCACTCAGTTCACCGGTGCTTATCGCACGAGACGAATGCATATGGATATGCGTCGCAGCAACACACTTCTTGGAGCCAAAGCAGTCCTTCTCGGGGCTGTTGTTTCTCTTTCTCTACTCGTGGCCCAACCAAGCGGCGCAGCAGAACTGGAACAGGTCGCCATCAGTTTCGAGATTCCCAAAGTCGTGACCAGAGACATGCTCGTTCAGTACGACGGCACCTCGATGTATCTTCCGGTGGCGGAAATCCTTCGGCTTCTTGATATCAACTGCTCCTTCGATCCGAAAAGCCAGACGCTGTCGGGATTCTTTATTCATCGCGACAGTACGTATCGTCTCGATCCCACCGGTGGTCGGGCGGTCATCAAATCGAGAGATTATCCGTTGCTGGCTTCGGATTGCTTCGTTTCCGACAATGACATCTACCTCCGCCTTGATTTGTTTCAGACTGCGTTCGGGCTTCCCCTGCAATTCGACTTCTCGCTCCTACGGGTGCTCCTCCCGCTGAACGAGGGCTTTCCGTCGTTTCAGAAACTCAAACGCCAGCAGGCACGAGCCAAACTGCAGAAAGCGGAGGAACGTCTGTACAACGTCAGAGAAGTACCTCTCAAGCGCGATTACTTCTCCGGCGGGGTCGCTGACTGGCTAGTATCCGCCAATCCGGTCGGCGGGGGCGGACACTATTTCGATCTGACGCTCGGCTCAATGCTGCTCGGCGGGGATTTCAGTCTCGCCGGCACCGGCAGTACCGTGACCGGATTCGATGCCGATCGCCTGTCGTATCGCTGGCGCTACACGTTCAACCCGAATCCTCTGGCGACCGAAGTCGAGCTTGGTAATGTCTTCCCGGTTGGCATGTTGGGCAGAACGATGAAAGGGCTTCTCCTGACCAACCGACCGTTGGTTCAGAGAACGCATTTCCAGACGGTCCACATCACCGGCAAGCTCGACCCGGGATGGGAAGCAGAAATGTACATAGACAACAAGCTGGTTGACTTCACGACGTCGGATCAAACGGGCGAATACGATTTTACGGTCGGTCTCTCGTATGGTTCCTCGGTGATGACCGTCAAGCTGTTTGGCCCCAATGGTGAAGTCCGGTCGGAAGAACGCGAGATCAGAATCCCTTACAATCTCGTTCCGAAGGGCACGACCGAGTACTCATTCGGTGCCGGCACGGTGCTGACGCCGTACGGCGAGAGACCGCACGTCCAGAGTTCGGCTCACTACGGTATCACCACCCGGCTCACCTTCGGCCTGGGAGCCGATGTCCCGGCGGCGCCGCGCGAGAGCGAAAGGTTCCTCTACGGCACCGAGGCCACCTATCAGGTATTCGGGAGCATGACGGTCAACGGTGCATTCTCTCCCAACAACCAGACCTCGATCGGAATGAACTACTCGCTTCCGTCATTCGCGACTGCGAGTGCCAGCTTCACGCGCTTCAACGACAATCCGTACAACGTGAACGTGAAACAGCAGTCCAGCGCCATCTTCTCCATATCGGCGCCGTTCAAGGTGAAAGACAGATACTTCGGAACACGACTGTATGTCGCCCGCGATGTGTACGAGACGTTCAAGAGCGTATCCATCAACTGCGGGCTAAACAGCTCATTCTGGCTGGTTCACAGCAGTTACATAGGCAAGTTCAAGATATCAAGCTATTCGGATCGCAGTGTCAGGACGTTAGTCAGCCAGATGTTGCTGAGTGCCGATTTCTTCCGCTGGCTGAAGCCGCAGGTGCGTATCGACTACGACCACGGCCAGAATGCCGTCTCCAAGCTCGGCGTCTATCTGAACAAACGTTTGTTCCGCACCGGCCAACTGACCCTGTCCTATGAAAGGAATGTGCCGTCCCGAAGCAGCTCCGTCATGGTTACCTTCAACGTATTCAACCAGGCCGCTTATTTCAGCACCCGTATGCTGTATTCCGATCGGCGTGTCTCTATGAATCAGATGCAACGCGGCTCGATCAGGTATGACCGGATCGGCGGTGCCGTGCGGTTCGACCGTCGCAACAGTGTCGGCTACGGCACGGCGGTAGTAAGGCCGTTCCTTGATGCGAATAATGACGGTATCGTTGGGGAAGGTGAATCGTATTTGCCCGGCATCCGGGCCAGAGTCAGCGGCGTTGGCGGCCGCATGTCCGGGCCTGACAAGCTGTATTACTATGACGGCCTTCGACCGTACGATGGTTATATCGTGCAGGTGGATCCGGCGAGTCTTGACGATCCCACCCTTCGGCCGGTCTATGAGAATTTTAAGGTCGAGCTTACCCCCAATGTCGTCACGACTATTGATGTACCGATCGTACCGGCGTCCGACATCAGCGGTATCGTGTTCCGCCAGTCACCCGAAGGCAAGTTCGGTCTGGGCGGCATCAAGGTGAAGATACTGAACATATCGCGAGACATCGTGACCGAGCTTACCACATTCAACAACGGTGAGTTCTACTATCTCGGATTGGTGCCGGGAAACTACCGGGCCTACATCGATCCCGACCAACTGTCGCAGTTTGGCTATACGACCCTGCCGGAGTCGATTCAATTCGAGGTCAAACCGTCGATCACGGGCACGACTGTAGACAAGATCGAATTCTCGCTGATTCCGAAGCCTTAAGTCTTTCCAGCGCTCATCGTATCTGCTACTGCTTTACATCCGCAAGCACGGACATGAATGGATTCAGTTTGAGCTTCTTCGGCTTGGCCGGCAGCCCGAGCGGGATGTCTATCACCGGCCGGTCGATAAACAGCCGGACATATTGCTTCTGTCCGGGGCCGTATTCGATCTCCAGAGGAACGTACATCTTGAAGTCACTCGGTACATCGCGTTGCTCGATACGCAATTCCGCCTGGAATTTGCCGGAGTCAGCGCCGGGCTTGATTTGGTAGGAGAAATTGTAGGTCGGGATATCGTCACCGTACACCCACTGATCGAAGAACCAGGTCATGTCGATGCCGGCGTGCTTCTCTACGAGACGCTTGAAATCGTCCGTCGAAGGGTCCTTCCCGACATACGTGGAATAGAACTCCTTCATCAAATTGACGAACCGGTCCTCCCGCATCGACTCCAGATCGACGAACAGATTGCGAAGCATGTGAAGCACCAGCGCGCCCTTTTCATAAACGAGGACGCCGTAATGATTCGGTTCCTTGTAGTTCGACGTTCTGACGCCGAGTGCAATCGCGCCGGCGGTCTTGCGCTCCGCCAGAACCTCCTTGCGGATGTCATCGAGGCGGTCCATGAACAGATCGTTGCCGGCCACCGCTTGAAGGTACATGAACGAACTGTATTCGGCGAAACCCTCTGACAGCCACTGGTCATGGTATGTTTCAAACCCCACGCCGGCGCCCCACCACTGATGGGCGACCTCATGAGCTCGGTGCAAGCGGTCGTGACCCCACAGATCGGTATTCATCCAGGTGAGGGCGCTTAGATGCAGCGAGCCCGGATAGGCCACACTCAGAGGCAGGATAACCTCCGAGACCGTGATGCGCTCGTGAGGATACTGGCCGAAGAGATGTGAGAAGATCGCGAGGCTGGCGGTGATGTCACCGGCCACCTGCTTCTCCATGTGCCTTCCCGCGCCGACCGTGCTGGAGAGCAGGGACGCTGCAAGCTCCCGATGTAGTTCTTCCGAGAAGAGAATGTCGACCGGCGTCTTGCCGTCGGCCCCGAACGTATATTTCTTGAATAGACCGATATTCAAAGAGACATCGTCGGTTGGCTCCGTCACTTCCCAGTCGGTGATCAGCGTGTCTCCGCAGATGGCACGATTCACCAGCTTCCCGGTCGTAATGAATTCATAATCCTTCTTCGTCCGGAAGCGCATCTTGAATCGGGCACGCTCGTGACGGGGGCGCGGATACCATTCGGATTCGTACACGAAGTAAATCCCCAGCTCGCGTTCGGCGACATCGCCCGCGTAGAAGAATGTCAGCGGTAGTACTTCACCCGGCGACAGCGGTCGCTTGAATATCAGCCAGAAACCAAGATAAGAATCGTCCTTCTTGTACTGCCGGAAAGAGACTTTCGCTCCCGCGGAGTCCAGAACGCTGTCGACCTTCATCTCGTCGCTGAGCGAGAAGTAGGCAATCTGAGTCGGAACGGAATCAACCGTGAAAGTCCCCTTTACCGAGCCCGTGAATTTGCCGTCCCCCCAGACAGTGGCGTCAACGTCATAGAGCGACGCTGTCAGTCCGCCCTTGTAGATGCCGTTGTAGCGTCCGGCAAGCGGGTCGGCGTCGAGCGAATACGAGCAGATAGGCTGAAAGAAGTACCCCGAACCGGGCAGCCATTCGTGCTTGAACAGGGCTATCTCTTCGCGCTCTGTCGGATCACACTGGACAACGACATTGCCTCCTTTGTCAAGAGCCAGAGCCGCAGTGATGTACGGTTGAGATTGCCCCGGGCTCAGATTAGTCAGCGTCTGGTAGAAGAAGTACCGGCTCTTGAAAGTTCGAACAACTTCCAGCAGTTCATCCTTCAGCCTCTCGGTCTTGCGTCTGTCCAAACCAGCGTCAACCTGGGCTGATTTCAGGAGTTGTCGTTGGAGCGTATCGTTGAACAGAATGAGCGCGCGGGTAAATGTACGGTTGAGAGAATCGGACTTGAAGAAGCGGTCAATCTGCTGTCGCTCCATCGCGATCGGAGCGTGAAGGAGCAGGCGTCCCCGGCCGCGAAAGAAGCCACCGTAGTGGACTCCGGCGGAGCCAAGCTCAAGCGGCTCGAACGGAATGAATTGCCCGCTGTCGAGATAAAGCTGGAAGTCGCGAAGCGAGATTACACCACCGGATACAGCCAGTGTCGATTCACTCATCAAGGGAGCTTCGTACATCGAATCCAGAGCAGCCAGTAATTCGGTGTCGGTTGCCGCAGTTGAAGTGCTGACGCAACACACTGAGACCAGCAGCAAGACCGGGAAGATCCGGTTGACACGCACGGTGACCGTCATCACAATCCACTTTCTTCAGCGGTTCATCGCCCAGTTGAATCCGGAGTGCTATTGACCCGCGAGCACCCGCACCGCCTCGATCCGCTTCTTGAGCGCCGGGTGATCGTAAAACCAGAACTCAACCAGCGGATTCGGGTCGGGGTCGGCAAGGTTATATGCCGACAGTTTCTCGAACGCCGTAGCGGCGGTCTCGCCGGAGACGCCGCTGATCTTCATGCCATACCGATCCGACTGGTTCTCGAAATACCGGCTCAGACCGTTCGAGACCGGTTGAAACACAAAGGAAAACACGCTCAGGAAGATCAGGACCAGCGGCAGCGACGCGATATCACCGAGCCGGTCGAACTTGAATCGGGTGCGGAATCGGGTGATGACCGGATGAATTGTCCTGTCTGTCAGCCATAACATGAACACGATGAAAACAATCGCCATCCCCAGGCCCCACCAGATATGGTGCATGACATAGTGCCCCATCTCGTGGCCCATGACGAACTTGATTTCGTCGGGCGTGAATCCCTTGATCAGCGTGTCATAAAGCACAATCCGCTTGGTTCCGAACAGACCGGTTACATAGGCATTGATTTTCGACGACTGCTTGGAGGCATCGACTTCGTACACGTGCGAGCCGGAAATGCCGGCTTTGTTCGCCAGCATCAGGATTTCCGATTCGAGTTGTTTGTCCTTGAGCGGTTCGAATTTGTTGAACATCGGCATGATGAACACCGGAGCGACAACGATGAAGAAGATCATCAGCGGAATCGCGCCGATCGAGAAGACCAGCCACCAGCGCTTAACCCGGTTGATCAGGTAGTAGAAGAACCACATGGGGATGATCCCGAACACAATTCCGAGGCCGAGCGATTTAAGCGTATCCAGAAGCCATTCCCCGCCGGTCTGATTCATGAACCCGTACTGCGACTCCACCACAAATCCGCGGTAGTAGTCAAACGGCAATTCCAGCAGGTACAGTACAACCATGACTATCGCAAGGTACAGCCAGGTGACCCAGAATTTTCTGCGGGCGACTCCCGCCCAATCCCGAAAGCGGGCCGAGAGTCCGGTGAACAGCAGCAGAGCAAGCAGTCCGATTGAGACAAAGAACTGCACAAATCGCCAAATATTGACGAAGCGGGCGTAGCTGCGGAGCTGCAACTGCCGTTCCGGAGTGAGCGGATACTCAGTCGCGCCGCCCTTCTCAGTCGTTGATTGAAGCGCAACGGAGTCGGCCGCCGATGGCGTGCTTCCGGATGGTTGGCTGTTGACGGAATCGGCGTAACTGAGCGATGAACAGAGGATAAGAAATACCAGGGTCGCGGCGAACAATGCTTTCATAGCGCGGTCACTCCTGCACGAAATTCAAAGCGTCGCGTTAAGAAACAGACTGCCGGGCATGTAAGTCAAGCCGGGTTAAACGAAAACGCTGCCCGGTGATCACCGGACAGCGCTGAATTTCGCATTCTCGCGTGCGTCATTTACTCGTATACCGAGACCTGTTTTCCCTTCTTGCCGACGCGCTCGTATTTCACGACGCCGGTAATTTTGGCGAACAGGGTGCANTCTTTACCCATGCCGACATTGAGNCCCGGCTTAATGGGCGTGCCGCGCTGGCGGACGAGAATCGAGCCGGCCGTCACGGCCTGNCCGGCATAGACCTTGGTGCCTCGCCGCTGACCGCCGGAGTCACGGCCGTTTTTCGATGATCCGACACCTTTCTTGTGAGCCATACAAATCCTCTATCGACAAAAGATTATTCTTTTCTACCGACAAACAAGCCCTCGGTCGCCGAGGCGACCTGCGGGCAGACACATAATATAGACGCCCCGACTCGATTGGCAAGCGAAAACGTAAGATTATGTCATCCAATAGATTGCCCCAATTGAAGCAGATTATCGTCGATGCACCGCCAGCGGCGATAGGACAACTAAAATCGTCTTTACAACCTGATGGCCCCAAACTACTTTGCGCGCTAAACCAGTTTGACGTTTACCGTCGATTTACGGTAGCTCGACCAGTTCTATTATGTCTGTGCCGGCATGGATTGATCTCAACGGACTCCCCTGTACCATCTTCATGGTGGTCGCGGCCATATTGCTGTTCGTCAAGATGCGCGACCGAACAGCCCGTGTGGCGTGGAGCATTCTCCTTGCGGTCAGCATGATCCATGGCATCACCATATCTCTCCTGCCGGATAACTGGCCGGGCCGCGGCATTGTTCACTACTACATTGGCGCCAAGTACAATTTCCCTTACCGGGCCTTCTACACGCTGACAAGCGCCGCGACTGACCGCCCTCAAATTGTCATGCATGATCTTGATCACCCGCCCAAAATCATTCGGGACAGCCCATCGGAGCAGCGGGCCTATTTCATTGATCTGCTGCGGTCCGAACATATTGACTTCGATCCGACCGTCTCCCTTCCGGAACTGCGGAAACTGGCCGAAGAGAGCGGCGCGGTGCACCGGGAGGCCGAAGGCATCCTGAAAGCGAATCTTCCGCCGGATCAGATTGAGAGTTTTCGCCGCGATGTCAAAGCCGCACTCATCGACAAAAACCCCGCCCGCGATATCGAGGGAATCGGCAACGATATCGCCCTCGATTTCGGCTACAATGGCTCGCCATTCTATTCGCTGGTGCGTCATCTGGATCCAACCCTCTACCTGCCGTTTGGTACCGGTACCGCCGCGGTCAATCTTGTCTGGCAGTTGATGGCCCTCGCTGCATCAATCTGGCTCATGGGTATCGCACTCGGCCTGGGTACGACTGACCGCATCGCTGTTGGAGCGCTCTTCTTTGCGTCGTGGGACTATGTGGCCTGGAACCTGCCGGGCTTGAGTTTCGCCGGATTCTGGCTTCCAATAGCGGTCGCCCTCTGGGCGGTGAGCCGGAATCGCCCGGTGATCGGGGGCGCGGCTGTCGCCTGGGCCGGATTGATCAAGCTGTTCCCCTACGCCTTGCTCCTCCTGCCCGGTGTTGAAATGATCCGTTCGCTGTGGCGCCGTCTCCGCCGCGCCACCGCACGACCGGAGTGGAAATGGAGTGTCACCTTTGTTGCTGCAACCGTCGCCGCTACCCTTGTTCTCGGAGGCATTTCTGAACTCGCCGGCCGGTCATGGGTCGACTTCATGGGCAAGATCCTCGCGCAATTCAGTTCCGAGGACTATGTAGGCGGCAACGTCAGCATCGGACAGGTCCTGATCGCGCTGGGAATATTCAAATCCCCCATAACTATTGTGCTCCGACTCATCGGGCTGGCGGCATTCGTCTGGTTCCTGTGGAATACGGACTCCACCGAGTCGAGACCGCGCCTGTTTCTGATCGTGCTTGCCGCGATGCCCTGGTTTGTCAGCTTCTGGTTCAACTATTACACCATGGCGCCGCTGGTCCTGCTTCCCCTGATCGCAAAGAGTAATCGGCTCGGCGCGGCAATGTGCGCCGCCGGCCTTGCCCTTGTCTTTCTGCTCCCGGAGTTTGCGAGCCCTATTGTGCTCGACAACCGGTTTCTATGGATAATCAAGGTTGTCCCGTATCTGGCCATTCCCGGCTGGCTCGTGTTTGTCGAATTCAGGCCGCTCTTCGCTCGAAAAGCCGTCCAGAGATGGGCAATTGTTCTCGCGGCATTCGCGATCGTGCTTGTCGGCGGCGAGGCAGCACGGCAGTCGATGATTCGTCGGTACGATGCCGAGGGTGGCCGGTATCTCGATCAGGGCCAGATGCAGGCAGCGCTGGGAAGCTACAATTCGCTGCTGGGCATTGCACCCCGGAACGCCATGGCGCAGATGAGCAAGGGGATTTGTCTCGCGGGAATGCGGCAGTATGACGAGGCCGAGGCGAGTTTCCGCCGCGCTACCGAGTTGGCCCCTGATCAGTCGTCCACCTTCCTGAATCTCGCCCATCTGCTGCTGATGCGCGGCAAACTTGCCGATGCCCGGGCTGCGATTGAGAAGGCGATGGCCCTGTCGCCGTACGACGATGCCATTTGGGTGGAGCAGGCGAGAATCACGGCCGCGCTTGGCGACCGCGCGAGAGCGAAAGAAATGGTCTCCCGCGCGCTGGAACTGAATCCGCAGAACCGCGAAGCGCAGGCGCTGTTACGCGCTGCGCCTTGATCAATTGTCAGCCGATCTACTTCAGATTATAGAACGTCTCACGGCCGAGATATATCGCGTTGCCGCCGAGCGTCTCTTCTATCCGAAGCAACTGATTGTACTTCGCAATTCGATCGGTGCGACAGACCGAGCCGGTCTTGATCTGCCCGGCGTTGGTNGCNACNACNACNTCNGCGATNGTNGCNTCNTCGGTNTCACCNGAGCGATGCGAGACNACNGCCGTNAACCCGGCTTTCTGCGCCATCTGGATGGCATCGAGCGTTTCGGTCAGTGTGCCGATCTGGTTCAGCTTGATCAGAATTGAGTTGGACGCTTTCTCCTTGATGCCGCGCGCGAGACGTTTCGGATTGGTGACATACAGGTCGTCGCCGACAATCTGAATCTTGTTCCCCAGCTCCTTTGTCATCGACTTCCAGCCGTCCCAGTCATCTTCGGCGAGACCATCTTCGATGGATATAATGGGGTACTTTTTCACCAGCTTGGCGTAGAAGTCGATCATCTGGTCGCTCGTGAACTTCTTCCCTTCCGCCTTGAGATGATACTTCTTGGTCTTAGCATCGTAGAACTCGGTCGAGGCCGGGTCGAGCGCGAGCAGGATATCCTTGCCGGGCTTATAGCCGGAATTGTTGATCGCCTCCATGATAACCTGCAGCGCCTCTTCGTTGGACTTGAGGTCAGGCGCGAAACCACCCTCGTCGCCGACCGAGGTGTTCAGATTCTTCTTCTTGAGCACCTTCTTCAAGTGGCCGAAGACTTCTGCTCCCATTTGGAGCGCTTCGGCGAAGCTCTTTGCCCCCACCGGCATGATCATAAATTCCTGCAAATCGACATTATTGTCGGCGTGCTTGCCGCCGTTAAGGATATTCATCATCGGTACCGGGAGCAGCTTGGAGTTGCAGCCGCCGATATACTCGTACAGAAAACGTCCGCGACTTTCCGCCGCCGCTTTGGCGGTTGCGAGAGATACGCCCAGGAGCGCGTTCGCTCCGAGCTTTCCCTTGTTCTCGGTGCCGTCCATCTTGATCAGGTACCGGTCAAGCGCGACCTGATCGTACGGATCGANNTGATCCGCNAGNAGNGCCGGNCCGATCTTCTCNTTCACNTTGGTAACCGCTTTGGTCACCGCCTTGCCGAANTANACNTTCTCGTTGCCGTCNCGGAGTTCNACNGCCTCGTGCGCGCCGGTCGACGCNCCNGATGGGACGGCCGCNCGGCCGAGGGTGCCGTCNGTCAGNCAGACATCGACTTCGATCGTGGGCGTGCCCCGGCTGTCCAGAATCTGGCGGGCGTGAATATACGAGTAAGCGGACATGGTCTTTCCTTTCTTCAGGTTTTCGGCAAGCTATCCGTCGCAGAAACGACTATCAACAAGTATTTGTCGTGACTCGGGAGTTGACAGCCCGACCGGGTCGGCGATACCTTTTGCCGCATGGAGCAGCTTTACCTGTGTGCCCACTGTGGCGAGGAGAACGAGATCGAGATTGAGCCCGGCGACGGCGAGCGGCAGCGACTGTCCGCCGATTGCGTCGGTTGCCGCCAGGTCAACATGATTACGGCACAATATAATTTCAACTCCAACGAATTTGATCTCTCCGTCGAACGGGAAATTCCTGAATCGCTCTAACCCTATGGAAGCACCAATGACTTCGGCTCGCGAAATCACCTACAAACCCACCCGCTCTCGCGACCTCGTGCCTGCGGCCAGGGTAGTACGGCTCGCCCTCAATAACCTTCGACAGGGTACCGGCAAGAAGCTGATCAGACGACCGATTCGCAAGCCGCCGCCGTTTGTCGTTCACCTGTTCAAGTCGAATCCCGAACTCTGTTACTGCGCCTGGCACGGCAGGAAGATTGTCGGATTCGGCCTCGCGGTGGTGCGCGGCGAGCAATGGTATCTGTCGGACCTCTTTGTCCACCCGAAATATCAGGACTGCAAGATCGGGAAACAGTTGATGGATCGGGTCTGGCGCGATGCCCCGGGTATGTCCCATGCGCTCTGCACCTTCGGTTACAACATGCAGGCGATTGGCATTTACAGCCGCTACGGCATGGCGGTGCTCGAGTCGCTGATCCTGATGGCCGCGAAAGCCGAGCATTTCAAGCGGCCGAAGCCGACTGGCCTTACGGTAGTCTCGAAGATATCCAAAGCCGACATGGCGTGGATTCACGCGCAGGAATCCCATATTCGCGGGTATTCCCACGAAGCGGAGTGGAAATACTGGCTCGCCAACAAGAACTATCGGTTGCGCGTCTACAAGGAAGGCAATAAGAGAGTCGGCTATTGTCTCACCACGGTCGACGGTATCTTCGGACCGGCGGGCGCTATCTCGAACCGATATCTTGTCCGCGTCATACAAGAATACCTGGCAGCGGTCGAGTTCAAGAAGGACACGGTTGCGCGGACGTTCTGCCCGACCAATAACACGTCGCTGTACCACCTCCTTTTGAGTTGCGGGTTTCGCCTGCGCGAGATGACCGTCTTCATGTCGGACAAGCGGTACGGCGATATGCAGCGGTACTTGCCTGCCGACCTGAGCGTGTTCTGAGGTGTAAGAACCGGAAGACGTGATTGTCTTCCCGGCAGACAAAGCGTATCTTATACTTCGGGCAGAATAGCGACAGGAGACTAGCCGTATGCTTGACGCCATCGATCGACAGATTCTGAGAATCCTGCAGCAGGATGCTCGGACCCCGAATAACGAAATCGCCAAACAGGTGGGCATTGTGCCTTCCGCAACATCCGAGCGGATTCGCAAGCTGGTCGAAAAGGGAATTATCTCCGGATACGACGGCCGCCTGAATCCGCAGGCGCTGGGGTACGATCTGGTGGCGTTCATATATGTCCGGACCGATGAACCGGTCAACACGCGCGGGGCAGGCGAAGAACTGGCGGCGATCTCCGAGGTGCAGGAAGTTCATAATGTCGCCGGCGAAGATTGCTATCTGGTCAAGGTGCGCGTGAAAGACACCGAGGCGCTCGGGCGATTTCTGCGGGAGAAGATCGGGGCGATTAAATCGGTGCGCAACACGCGGACGACTATCGCGCTGGAGACGTTCAAAGAGACGCTCGGCGTGCCGGTGGATGATGTCGATCACAAGCAATGACCCTGTCCAAACCTCTCAATCTCAAAACTCGCAGTGATTGGCGGAAGTGGCTGACGAAGAACCACGCTACCGCCCGCGAAATCTGGCTCGTTTACTACAAGAAGCATACCGGTAAGTCGAGTGTCGCCTACAACGATGCGGTCGAGGAAGCAATCTGTTTCGGCTGGATCGATGGTCAGGTGCGGCGGCTCGATGACGAGCGGTACATGCAGCGGTACTCCCCNCGCACCAAATCGAGTACGTGGTCGGCGCTTAACGTTCGCCGCGCTAAGGCGATGATCAAGCAGGGGCTGATGACCGAGGTCGGGCTGGCGGTGTTCAAATCGGGAAAGCCCGAAGATACTTCCAGACGACCCGCGCCGATCACACTTCCGGTAGAGTTTCCTGAGGACCTCAGGGCAGCTCTAGCGAAGAACAAGAAGGCTGAAGCCCATTTTGCCACCCTTCCGCCCAGCGCGGTTCGGCTCGCATTGGGATGGATTGTCAGCGCGAGGAAGCCGGAGACCAGAAAGCGACGCATCAAAGAGGTCGTGGCCACGTCAGCAAAAGCCGGACGTATCGGCATGAAGTAGCGGCTGACCGCCGTCAGCTCCGGCTCTTGATCTCCTTCACCAGTTCATCCGTAAACTCGGTGGTCGAGCAGGTTCCTCCCAGATCATGCGTGAGATGACGCCCCATCGCGAGCGAGAGCACCATCGCCTTCCAGATTCGTTCGGCGGCATCGTCCTCGCCGAGATGGCGAAGCATCAATAGCGCCGAGAATATGAGTGCGGTCGGATTGGCAAGGTTCTTCCCTGCGATATCAGGCGCGGTGCCGTGAACGGCTTCGAACACGGCGTACTCATCGCCGATATTCGCGCCGGGCACAACACCCAGCCCGCCGACCAGACCGGCGGCAAGATCCGAGACGATATCGCCAAACAGATTGCCTAAGAGGAGCATGTCGAATTTGGAAGGGTCCATCACCAGACGCATGCAGAGGGCATCGACAATCCGGTCCTCGGCGATGATATCCGGGTACTCTTTGGCCACCTGCTCGAAGATGCTCAGGAAGAGGCCGTCAGTGACTTTCATGATATTCGCTTTGTGCACCAGCGTGACCTTTTTGCGGCCGTTCTTGCGGGCATACTCGAACGCCCAGCGGGCAATCCGATACGAGGCCTTTTCAGTGATCACTTTGGTGGCGCTCACGACGCCGGGAGTGACGATGCTCTCGATGCCGGTGTAGAGGTCCTCAGTGTTTTCGCGGACGATCACCAGATCGACTTTCTCATATCTCGAATGAACACCGCCGATTGACTTCACCGGACGGAGATTGGCATACAGATCGAGTTTCTGCCGAAGGGC
>PQAP01000111.1 GCA_003105265.1 candidate division GN15 bacterium
AGCAAAATGATTCGGCCTTGTGCCGAAAGCAGTCTCTTTAGCGCTCGCAGCAACGCGGCCCTCTTCTGCGCGACCGGAATGTTATCGAACGTGAAAACCGCCAGCACCAAATCGTAAGATGCAACACCGACACCCTCGTACTCGCCGTCTCGGGCAAGGCGGTAATCTCCCTCGGAGTCAAGACTCCGCGCCTTGCGAATCATCGCCTCGGAGATATCGATGCCGATCGTCTCGAAGCCGAGCGCGCGCAGAAACCGGGTCGACCGGCCTGCGCCGCATCCGAAATCTACCGCCCGGTTCCCTTTGACATGTTTCCGGATGATGGCCGGCAAGTCGCGATAGGCCAGATAGTATGTCCCGTCAAACTCGAGCCGCGCGTACGACGCGGCTCGCTCATCGTTGGAATAAGAGTTCTCGAATGTCATGCACTACGCTTGAGTGGTCATCTGCACGTTCCTGGGCCGTGCGTATTTGTTGATAAGCCCGGCCAGTCGCTTGATGCCGTCCGTGATCTGCGATTCGGTTGGGTACGAGAAATTCAGCCGCATCGTGTTCCGGCCGGAGCCGTCGCAATGGAATGCTTTACCGACGACATATATCACTTTGCTCTCGGCCGCGCCCTTGATCATCTCCTCCGCATCCATGTACTCAGGCAGTGTCACCCAGAGAAACACGCCCCCCTCCGGCTTCGACCAGGACAACCCCGGAAGCGCCGGCATATATTGCTGCAGCGCCTCCAGCATCAACTGCGATTTCTTGGAATACCGCTCTCTTCCGAGCGCAATCTGCCGTTCCAGCTGTCCGTTCTGGAGGAAATAGGCGGCGACAAACGAGGTAAACGCCGAGGTACACAGGTCTGTCCCCTGCTTGGCCATGACCAGTTTCTCGGTTAGTTCCGAGGGACCCATCACCCACCCGATCCGGAAACCCGGGCAGAAGATTTTGGAGAAGGTCTTGATATACAGCACGCGCTTCTCACTGTCCATCGAGTAGAGCGACGGCAGCGTTTCCCCTTTGAAGCGCAGTTCCCGATACGGACTGTCCTCGATTATGAGCAAGTCGTAGCGCGAGGCAATCTCCAGCACCCGTTTGCGCCGCTCCAGGGAGAGCGTAATTCCCGACGGATTCTGAAAGTCCGGAATCAGGTAGACGAACTTGGGTTTGCGGCCTGCCTTGNAGAGCGATGCCACTTCTCGTTCCAGTTCGTCCGGGATTACCCCCTCGTAATCCATGCGGACGCCGTGATATTCCGGATTGTAGCTGGTGAACGCCTGAAGCGCCCCTACGTAGCTCGGCAGCTCTACCACGATCGGNTCGCCGGGGTCGATGAGGACCTTGCCGANCAGATCNAGCGCCTGCTGCGANGACGCNACCTCGAANACTTCGNNNGGCGCCACGTTTTCACCCTGCCGCTGCATGAAGGCNGCNAGTTGCTCCCGAAGCATCGGCTCTCCCTCGGTCGGGCTGTACTGAAGCGCCAGCGGCCCGCGCTCGTCGATCGTGCGTATGGCCGCCGCTTTAACGGCCTCGTAGGGAAATATCGATGGNTCNGGAAGTCCNCCGGCGAANGANATNANATCGGGCAGACGCGTCAGTTTGAGCAATTCACGGATCTCGGACCGGCGCAACCGCCCCGCCGTTTTCGAATATCGTATTTCTGGCATTTTGTTTCTCCTTTTACGACCTGCCGCCATCGCGCGGCAAAGTCCGTACTTGACACATTAAGTCTTCCGACATATTATACGATGTGATTTGTATAAGTGATACAAGCTTTATTGTCACAGAGACAATAAGACAAGACGTATGCGAAATGTGACAGAGGCCATGTGCATAACTATCACAGGACGCTATGATGCAAGAGGATAACTGTCATGACTGAGATATGGTCGCCTCCACTGCCCATTAGTGACAAAGATGAACCGCTCTACGAAGCGATCATCAGAGCTCTCGGAAATGACATCGGATCCGGCAAGCTCGCCGCCGATGCCCGCCTCCCAACGCACCGCGAAATGGCTGATATTCTCGGCATTGCGATCGGCACCGTTACCCGCGCATATACCGAAGCCGAACGGCGCGGCTTGATTCGATCCGAAGGCCGCCGTGGCACGTTTGTCGGCGCCACCAAGGGTCCGTCCGCACTCTCCCGCATCATGGATCAGGAGTCCTCACTCATTGATCTGAGTCGCAACGAAGCGCCCCATACTGCCGACCCGTCGCTGGCGCTGGCGCTCAAAATCATCGCGCGTCAGCCGGACTCCCAGCGCCTCCTGCGCTATACGCCCGTTCCCGGACTGATTCATCACCGTGAAGCGGGCGCGCGGTGGCTCAGCCGGCACGGCCTGCAGACAAATGCCGATTCCGTGATTATCGCCGCTGGTGCTCAGCACGCGCTGTTCACGATCTTCTCGGCTATTCTCGAGCCGGGCGATACGCTTGCGACCGACCAGTTCGCATATCCCGGCCTGATGACGATCGCCGACCGCCTGCGCATCCAACTGGTCTCTGTCGCCGGTGATAACGAGGGGATGCTTCCCGATGCCCTGCGTACCGCCTGGCGGAGGCGCAAAGTCCGCACGCTATACTGCAATCCCACCCTGCACAATCCGACCAACGTGGTTGTCTCGAAAGCCCGCCGCGCTGCTCTGGCAGAAGTGGCCGACGACCTTGGGTTAAACATTGTTGAAGATGAAATCTTCCGCCCGCTTCTGCCCGACCCGCCGCCGCTTGTCTCTTCGCTCGTGCCGCACCGAAGCTGCCTCGTAATGTCGGTCTCCAAAACAATTACGCCGGGCCTGCGCGTCGGTTATGTCGTCCCGCCGCCGGACTGGCGGCCAAAGATTGTCGATGCTCTGCAGTCCGGAATGCTCAACGTACCTTCGTTAACAAGTGAGATTGTTGCCGGGTGGATTCTCGATGGCACCGCGGATAAAGTCATTGCGCGCCGCCGGGAGGAACTGGCGTGGCGGCACGGTCTGCTGGAGGCGACTCTGCCGGGACTGTCAGTTCATCCCAACCCGCATTCATGTCATGCCTGGCTGCAATTGCCGGAGCGATGGAACTGCACGCAGTTCTCGATGGAGGCGCAGCGGCGCGGTGTGGTGGTCGCACCGGCGGAAATGTTTGCGGTGGAGCGACCGACCTCGATCAATGCAATACGTCTGTCCGTTGGCGCCGCTGAGAGCCGGGAAAGTCTCCAGGCCGGCCTCGTCATTCTCGCCGGAATTCTGGAGCGATTGGGACGGCCGCACGCTCCCTCGGTGTGACGGTCACACGCGACCAGGCCGCGCGCCTTGACAATTCTGCCCGAAAACGCCTTCTTGGGGGGAGTTATATTCTGGCGTGTGTGGTCGATAATAGTACAACTATGAATCTTTCGCGCTTTTTGACAGAAGACCTCGTTAAGCTCGAGATGGAGACGGAGGTCGAAGAGTTTGTGGAGGGAATGTCGCGCGAAAAATGGCTGCTCCGGGCCAAGGAGCAGGTTCTGAGTGAATTAGTTAGCGTCCTCGACCAGGGTGCCCGCATCGGCAATCGATCCAAGTTGCTGCTTGATTTTGTTAACCGCGAAAAGAAAGCCACTACCGGAATCGGCAAAGGTGTGGCGATTCCACACATTCGGTCACTGCAGGCCAAGGAATTCATGCTGGCGTTTGCCCGGTCGTCGCACGGCTATGAATTTGATTCCCTCGATGCCAGGCCCGTTCACATGTTCTTTGTCATGGCGGCTCCGCCATACGACGACAGCATGTACTTGAGAGCGTTCAAATCACTGGCGTCGATGCTTCAGTACGATTCCTTCCGCGAAGAACTCATGTCGGTCAATTCCCCGGGCGAAGTGATCCGCGCTCTGCGACAGATGGAATACAGTCTCTAGTCACTTCCCCCTCTTCGTCAATAATCCGGTAAGAGTATCTTCTGATTTGGTGAAATGTTCGCAATCGGGCGGATTTTCACGTACGCATTCACCCGCCAGGCCGAGAGAGTATCAATCGTCGTGCTGGTACC
>PQAP01000112.1 GCA_003105265.1 candidate division GN15 bacterium
CCGTTAGAAATGTATTGGCCAAAGTGGCTTTGTCGGGATGGTGACCATCCCAAAGATTCTAAGTTCATTGCTTTCGCACCTTGTTACTATGTTCGTCAAAATCTGCCAGCCCTTGTAGGTCAAAACCCCTTGCGGTTTCGACACTCACGTCGGGCAGTAATGCTATTGAGTGCGAACGGAAGACTACTCAGCCCGTGAACGGGACGGCTGGTTGATTCGGAAGAACGGAAAGACGCCCGAGCGATCAGGCGGAGAGTTCCCCGAGACGCACCACAGCGATTCTGGTTACAACGGCAGTCATCTTGTCAGTGCCTCCTTTCGGGGAGCTTGAAGGTTTATGGTTCTTGTGTACGACAATATATCGGCCAATGTTGCAGTGTCAAGAGAACTTGCGGGCGTACGGTACCCCACTTGAATATCCCCGTCAGCAACCTATATTCCCGCTGCCATGTCCACCCAAGCCAAAACCGGCGACCAACAGGCGCCCTCCCGCCGCGATGTCTGGCGGATGTTTGACCGGATCGCCCCCCGCTACGATCTGCTCAACCACCTGTTGTCGCTCAATCGGGACAAGAGCTGGCGCAAAAGGATGGGCGGGTTGCTGCCGGATGGCCGGGACCTCGCGGTTCTAGACTTGGCCAGCGGCACCGGAGACCAGCTTCTGGCGCTGCACGAATCAGGGCGGGTCGCCTTTGGTGTGGGACTGGATATGGCGGCCGAAATGTTGGCTGTTGGTATAAAGAAAATCGAAACCGGCGGTTTGACCGGGCGGCTGGCGATGGTGCGCGGCGATGCGTCGGCGATCCCATTTGCCGATTGCACGTTCGATGCCGTTTCGATTACCTTTGGGATAAGGAATCTTGTCGATGTTCGCGCCGGGCTCGCCGAAATGTTTCGGGTGCTCAAGCCGGGCGGGCGGGCGCTGATCCTTGAGTTTTCTTTACCCGGGAATGGATTCTTAAGAAGAATGTATTTGCTCTATTTCCGTCATATTCTGCCTCGTCTGGGCGCGGTCATATCCGGCGACTCCGAGGCCTATCGATACCTGAACCGGACAGTCGAGACCTTCCCGTACGGCGAGGAGTTCTGTGCGCTCATGCGCGAAACCGGCTTCGGCAATGTGGCCGCGCATCCGGTGACTTTCGGCATCGCTACTATTTATCGGGGCGACCGGCCATGAGCTTGGTGCGGGTCAAACGTCCGGCCGACACTATCGCTGAGGCGATTGCGGCGCTCAACGAACAGGTACTGCACACGGTGTCCCGACGCAGGATCGAACAGCGAGAGATTGTCCGCGTCGAGGTGGCGTTGAAACCGTTCGACACGCTTGCCTGGATATCCTCGCAGCGCGAGGGGACCAAATACTACTGGCGCGACTGGGAAACCGGCGCCGATTTCGCCGGCATAGGTGCAATCGACAGTGTGGCTGTCAATACGCCGGATGACCTGCATCACCTCGAGGCAAGAATGACTGATAGCGCCGAGTCGGCTCTCCGATGGTTCGGCGGTCTGCCGTTCGACTCGGAGCGGGCGGCAAGCGGCGGAATTGGTCCGGGGCGATTTGTGCTTCCGGGAATCGAAGTGGAATCGACCCGCGATGCAGCGAAGATATCCTGCAACATCGCCCTGCATGATTCCCGTCTGTATTCGCGGCTCGCCTGCCTTGGCGATATCGATCCCTACCTTCGGGATGGTAGTGACATCAGGGTGTCGGGCCATTATCGCGAGTCGACCAGTCCTGAAATGTGGCACGCTACGATTGACCGCGTGCTTGCCTCGATCACGGCGGGGAATATCAGCAAGCTTGTGCCCGCCCGGCAGAGAATTATCCCCCTCAATATGCCGCTGAATCCGTGGCAGGCACTGGAGCGGCTCAGGGAGCAGGGCGGGGCGGTGTCACTTTTTGGATTTCAGATCGAAGATGGCCGCACGTTTATCGGCGCCAGCCCCGAACGACTGTTCACTCGACGCGGCAACAGCATCCGCACCGAGGCAATCGCCGGCACCATCGCACGGGGGACCAGTCGTGATGAGGATACCCGGCTGGCCGATAAGCTCATGCAATCGTCCAAAGATCGTCGGGAACATGATCTTGTCGTCGACTACCTGCAGCAGTCACTTGATCCGGTGACGGAATCGCTTGTCGTGGATAAGACCTCGGTGCTTGTCTTGCCGCGATTGCAGCACTTGAGAACATCGGTCAGCGGGACGTTGTGCGAAAAGGTATCGGACGCCGATCTTCTGGCAGCGCTCCATCCGACTCCGGCCGTGGCCGGATCACCGCGCGACCGGGCAGTGCAGTTAATCAGAGAGATCGAGCCGTTTGACCGCGGCTGGTATGCCGGGCCGATCGGATGGGTCAGTCGCGAGGCCTCCGAGTTTGCGGTCGGCATTCGCTCCGTGCTGGTGACCGGCAACCAGCTTGTTCTGACCGCCGGGGCGGGAATTGTCGAGGGCTCCGATCCGCGGGCCGAGTGGGAAGAGACCGAGCAGAAGTTTCAAAGCACAATGGACGTCATTTTGCCGTGAGCATTTCTGTTGCCAATATCAATTCACTCTGGAGTTCGCTCGTCATTGAGGAGCTGATTCGGTGCGGCGCCGGTTATTTTTGCGTCTCTCCCGGCTCCCGCTCGGCACCGCTGGCGATGGCTGTCGCGAACAATAGGCGCGCGACCAGCTTGATTCACTTCGATGAGCGCGGCGCGGCCTTTCATGCGCTCGGCCACGCTCGCGCCACCCGCAAACCCGCCGTGCTGATTTGCACTTCCGGTACCGCCGTAGCCAATTATCTGCCGGCAGTGGTGGAAGCGTCGTGCGATCTGATTCCGCTCATTCTGCTGACAGCCGATCGCCCGCCGGAACTGCACAATGTCGGCGCCAATCAGACAATCGAGCAGACGGGGATATTCGGCTCCTTTGTGCGATGGTCGTTCAACCTCCCGTGCCCGGATCGTGCAATTCCGGCCGAGATGCCGCTCACGACGGTCGACTACGCCGTCAATCAGGCGACGCACATTCCCGCCGGGCCAGTGCACCTCAACTGCGTGTTCCGCGAGCCGCTGGAGCCGGTCGAGACGGGTGAGGATTTCCGCGGCTATCTCTCCGCTATCGCCGGCTGGCAGGATTCTGTCGAACCGCACACCGGATACCGGAGAGCGACGAGTGTTGTGGAGCCGTCGTCTCTGGCCGAGATTCACAGAATCATTTACAGGGCCAAATCGGGCGTCATCATTTTGGGGCACACGCCGGATTCACGCGACAGCGAGGCGGCGCTGACACTGGCGAACACGTTACGCTGGCCGGTGTTCGCGGATATCACGTCGGGAGCGCGACTCGGCCATGCCGGCTCGAATGTCGTTCCGTTCTTCAATCTGGCGCTCACGTCGGACCATATCAAGCAGGCACTTCGCCCCGAGGTGGTCCTGCATATCGGCGGCCGGGTAGTGTCAAAACGGCTGATGCAATGGCTCGAAGAATGTCCGCTCCGCGATTACCTTCACATTATCGATCACCCCTGTCGAATCGATCCGATCCACCGCGTCACCTGCCGGATCGAGACCGCTATTGAACCGTTCTGTCGCGCCGTGTCGGACTGCGTCAAGGAAAACTCGCACCGGGATTACCTGTCACTCTGGTCGCGGACTTCCCAGGCGATCGAGCGTATCCTGCAGCAAGAGGATGCCGATTCGGAGCAGCCGGTTGAAGCGGGCGTCGCGCGTGTGCTCAGTTCGGAGATTAATCCCGATTCAGCGTTCTTCCTGGCTTCCAGTATGCCGATTCGCGACATGGATATTTTCGCCGTTCCCGATGGCCCGCGTGTGCCGGTGGCGGCCAATCGCGGAGCGAGCGGAATCGACGGAACCGTGGCGTCCGCCGCCGGATATGCTGTCGGCAGTGGTCGGCCGGTGACGCTGCTCATCGGTGATCTCGCCCTGCTTCACGATCTCAATTCCCTCGCCATGCTGCGTGACTGTACGCAGCCGGTGACTGTCGTGGTCATGCACAATGACGGCGGCGGGATATTCGATCATCTGCCGATCTCCGGATTCGGCGAGTCGTTCGAAAAATACTTCATCACGCCGCACGGATTCCGGTTTGAACATGCGGCCTTGCAGTTCGAACTCGACCACCGTCACGCGAAAAGCATGTCCGAACTGCGTGATGCGTACCGGAGAGCGGCGACGCTCAGGAAATCTGCCGTCATCGAAGTGACGATTGATCGGGCCGAGAACATGCGCTTCCACGAGCGGCTGGTCCACGAAATCAGCGCTGTCCTCAAACCCTGAGAATCACTTCTTATGGCCAGTCGCCAAATGTCTTATCGGACCTACGGTCAGTCGGACCGCCCGCCCGTTCTGCTGCTGCATGGCTTTCTCGGCTGTAAGGAGGACTGGGAGGAGGTTGCATCGGCCCTGGCGAGTGATCATTTCGCGATTACTGTTGATTCGCCGGGTCACGGCGGAAGTGTCGACGGATTATCTGAGCGTGATTACACGATGGCCGGCTGTTCGGATATGCTCGTGAGTGTGCTGGACTCGCTGAAGATTGACAGATGCTCGGTAATCGG
>PQAP01000113.1 GCA_003105265.1 candidate division GN15 bacterium
TAGCTCGCCGTCGAGAACGCACCGTGCGGCGCATATCCCGTCCCCGTCATCGGCTTGAAGCCGTTCGGCGAGGAAAGACCGGCCGAATAGGCCGACCACGATCCGCGATAGGTCGTCGAAGTCGGCTTGCGAATGATGATCGGCGAACCGTCACCCAGATAAATCCGGCTGTCACCGCGTGAGTTCAGGCCGGTGTCGCATTCGGCCACGGAGCCGAAGTAATCCATATTCACCTTGCCGACTGTAAAGCCGGAGGAATCACCATAGTTGTGGCCGATGTTCCCGTTCGTTCCCACGGCCAGATCCGTGCAGCTCGTCGCGATGGTATCCCACACCGCGTTGGCAATCGTATCCGCCACCGTGAAGTAAATCGGGAAATCCTTCGTCTGCGGCGGCGCCGTATACTGCAGCCGGATCTTACCGAACAGGACCGTCGGTCCCGCCGTGATCACGCCACCCGCGTTCAAAGTCACTTTGAAGCTGTCACGCATCGTCTCCGGAATGCCGGTCGGCACGCCCGAGACTGTCATCCAGTTGGTCGGACCCGCGCCCGGACCTTTGGCGCTGTCTTCAATATCGGTCACCGACGTGAAGACCAGATCCTGGTTACCCTGGTTCTCCATGCGGATGGTAATTGTCGTGTCATGACTCGGCCTCGTATATGTCGGGAACGTAATCGCCGCAGGCGACAAAACGAGATTAGCCGCCATGACCGGCGAAACGCACCCCAGACGAATCCAGCGGATGTCGTTCAGCGTGTTGGGTCCCTGAGCGCCCGGATTGCCGAGCCAGCCGGCTCCGGCGCCGCCGTAACCCGGATAGCGGTCCGTGCTGTACAGCAAGTGCAGGTACCATTCACCGGTGTATCCGCCGCCGGCATCATAGGTAACAGCGTTGCTCCAGTTCTTGACGCCGGAATAGTCGGCGTCCCGCATACCGTTCGTCAAGCTGCCGAAATGATCGCTGGCACAGGTGCCGGTGTCGCAGTTCGGCGTGTAGCTGTTGGACAGGTTGCGCGGACGATCCCAGCTCTTACCGGTCAAGTCTTTCGAAATCGTCATGAAAATTTCGGCGTTACCGGAATAGGTGAAGGTCTGGCTCTGACAGCAGTCATCATAGTGACCGGTCAGCATCGAATCGTTGGCCGAGAACGTGACATACAGCCGGCCGTTGCATTCGGCAATGGCGGTACGGCCGACGTTCATGACGTTCGAGCCGATACGACCGCACACCGTGGACAGTGACCAGGTCGCGTCATAGATCAACCAGGTCCTGTTGTCCTGCTCGGACCAGTGCCACAGCTTGCAGATAATGCTGTTCCAGCCCTGCCCACCGGCGATATCGGAGGCCGGATAGATGATGTGCAGTTTGCCCTGCGAGTCAAAAATAGTGGAAACTAGCGTCCACGGCGAACGGTCCGCGTTCAGATCGAGATGGGTCAGGTTAGTCTTGGTCCACGTACCGGATGCACCCGTCGGGGACTTGGCGTACCAGACGTCGTCACCGGTGCCGCCGGTAATGTCGCCGTTGGCAAACTTGGTCCAGACCACCGCCACTGTCGAGGACAGCGGATCGGTCGCCAGCATCTGGGAGTTGTTCGAAGAGGTGTCGAGGAACACGAGTTCCCACGTCGGGTCCGGATTGGTGACCGGCATGACCATACCGTGTTTGCGGAATACCTTGATGGAGAAGTTGGCGTTGGCATCCGTCACCCCGCCGCGCGTCGCGATATACAGCGTGGTATCGCTGCCGAACACCGACAGCGCCGCCTGCGGGCGTGCCGCCCAGTCATCCACCGTCCAGCTGCCCGATTTCGCGGTCGCATCAGGAATGATTGTTCCGGAGATGATATCTCCGAAGTTGCCCGACATCGGCGCAAAATCTCTTACCGCCTGGACCTGCCAGGTGGCGCCGTTGTTGTAGTCGGTCATGTCGATACCGGCAACAATCGCTTCACCGGTAGCCGGATAGACCATCACGCGCGGCTGCTCGCCGAGTTCCGCTGAAGTCGGAGAGTTATCGTTCACGATAATCGTGCCGCCCGGGAACGGGTAGGTGCCGTTGGTCGGGTCATACGCGGCATAACCGAAGCGATTCATGGTGCCGCTGGCTCCTCTGGCCGTAAATGCCATGTGGACGCCTGCGTCACTGGCCGGTGACGTTACCGGATTGATCGCGATATTGTTCTGCGAGTTGATAAACGACTGCCAGTCGCGCCACGTCTGAGCCACGAGCGCGCCTCTGGAATCGACGACATTCGGCTTCACCACGCCTACTGACGCGGCAGGAGCCGGACGCGGCTGAGCAAGGTCGACGCTGCCGGTCTCACTTACGCGCACGTCGAAACGCTTGGCCTCCTGAAGGCGAGGGTCGACCGGTCGTACCGACGCCCCGACGGTCACCGCCAGAACGCTCGATAGCACCGTGAGGACAAGCGTCACCCATAGTAATCTTTTGATCATAAATCGTTCCTCTCAGAAATCTTTATCAATTTCCATTCTGTTTCAATTTGAGCAATGGATTCTGCTACGTGTGTCTGTGAACTTACCTCCTTCCATCGCTGCGCCCGCTCAAGCACCGACCTCGCCCCCGGTCGACAACTTGCGGACATGGGCCACCAGTCATTTCGCGTTCAACAAAGTTGACTGAACATGTCGCTCACGCTTCGGATACCTGTCACTATGATCCGGTCTCGATCATCCCCCATGCAGACCATCAGAGGACTACACTTGTTCTAGTTGACAGGTAACGTCACAGACAAGCTGATGTATCGAAACTCATATTCCCAACCTGTCTGACTTGTAAAATACTCTCAACTGGCTATGCTGTCAAGGTTTATGACACATCGGCCGTCGTGCAACGCACGGCTGTCGGCGCAATTGATGCCCGTCCACGACCAACTCTTAAAATTGGAGTCGCACGCTCTCTCCATTGGCGTGGCCTCCGGGTGGGCTTGTCGGGTCCGCTGACCGCGCGAACGTTGATTCACTCCCTTAGTGACAGTCACCCCATTGACCATCAATCACTTACACCCCAATAATGGAGCTGGTAATCTCCCTCTCATTCCGGCATCGTTCCTTGAGTGACGATCTCGGTCGCACGCCTGCGACACTGAGCGCGCGTGTGACTATCGGGTCGGTACTGAGAGGCAAAAAAACTATTTGTGGAGACCTGTTGTATATTTTACCATTATTGTGGACAGGGAAATAGGCGATGGGAAGGCCGTTGGAGATCCAGACGCGGTAGGTCCCCCTCCCCCTCCCCCCTACTGCGTTCTCCGCGCCTTCCCTTTCATTTCTCATCATCTTCAAACCTGATTGCGACTCCGATCGACAACGTTTCTTTTTGAAACAGCCACTCTCGTGTTGCTGGTGTCGCGGCGTACCAATCCCAGCCGCACCGTACAACGGACAGTTTGAATTCTGAGTAAAGATGTCGCAAGGTGAACGCATTTCAGCGTGTTACCACCGATGCCGGCCCCCGCAGCCCTCTCCAAAAAGCAAACGGATTTCATTCGCTTTTGGACCGACATGTTACCCTCTACGGCACCACTTCTACCGCCGTGGGCAATTAATTCCATTATGGGTCAACCGATTGAGTAAAGGGCGACTCCGCCAGGCCGATAATTGAACTGATAAGTCTATGAGTAACTATCGCAACCGGGTTCAGTAAAGCACGCTTTGTCATGAGGACGGGGAATAAACTCTCCTTCAGCGCCATTGCGTGGCTCTTTCTTCTTGCCGCTAACGCCGGGGCAATACCGGTCACGGTTGACTCGGTCACCACTGGTGTCGGTGACCTTTCCTCGTTTACCATCAGTCATCCGGTCGACGCCTCCAACTGCCTTCTGCTTGTCGCCGTGCATTACGTCGAGGACAGAGACTCGAGTGGCTCGGTAACATACGCCGGCCTCCCGCTCACACGAGTTGGAGCGATTACCTATGAGTCCACCAAACCGCGGGTCGAGCTCTGGAAGCTCTTCAATCCGCCGGTCGATACCGCAAGTGTTGTCGTCGCAGTAGCCGACGGCAGCTCGGCCAAAGCCGCCGTGACCGCCGTGACCTTCCGGGGAGCCGATCCTGCCAAGCCGATTGACACATGCATTACCAAGGCCGCGAAAAGTACCAGCGGTAGCATTGTGATCTCCAGCGAGCAGGCCGACCTCGTGCTCGGAGCAGTAACTTCGCTCGCCAATGGGGAGCCCGATCCCAGTCTCGGCAGCACTGAGATCTGGTCGCAGGAAGTGGATGCGGGTCATTTTGGGCAGGGGACGACCAAGCCCGGAGCCAACAGCGTCAACATCGGCTGGGCCTACCCCGAATCCAAGGAGTGGGCAACGCTGGCCGTCAACATAAACCACAAGAACTTCGCGCCGGTCATCGGCTCACTCGGTTCCTTCACCATCAGAGAAGGAGACACGCTTCATCTGACAATTACAGCGGTCGATGAAGACGGCACCATCCCCGCCCTCTCCGCATCCGGCCTGCCCGCTGACGCCAAATTCAAGGACAACGGCGACGGTACCGGTACATTCAGCTTCATCTCGGATCAGACCAGCGAAGGCACATACACCCTTCTCTTCGTCGCCAGTGACGGATTGCTGGCCGATTCCGAGTCCGTCTCCCTGACCGTGAATCCCGCCAACGTACCGCCGNTGCTCGCAGCCATCGGTCCACAGTCGGTAGCACTTGGCAGTACCTTGACCCTGAGCGTCACCGCCACCGATGCCGACAGTACCGCCCCGGCTATTCTCATTACCCCGGCCNTGGCCAATGCGACACTGACAGACCACGGTGATGGCACTGCCGGCTACNGTTTCACTCCCGTTTTGGCCCAAGTTGGTACGCAGAGCGTGACCTTCATCGCAACCGACGGCGTCTTTGCCGATTCCGAACTCGTCGAGATCGCCGTGCTTGACACCACGACGCTTGCGTACATCCGGATTGAGACGGAAGACGGTTCTGCTATCAGCGACACTTCGCTCTCCGCTGACGACAGCTTGATATTGTTCTGCCGCGGCTATATGGCCGACAGTACACTGCTCGGCAATGTCGCTGTCAACTGGTCGATTCTCGGCTCGGATTCGGTTGCTTCGTGCGCATCGACCGTCCAGCCATCGGCGGTAGTGGACCTGCGTCATCTCGGCACCGTACGAGTCATGGTTTCGTATACCGCCAGGTTCGCCGATACCACCGGCCTTGTCTCCTGTACGCCCGGTCTTCCCAGCCGCCTGGAAATCTCCCCCGATAGTCGGCGCATCAACCTGGACGACTCGATTCAATTCTCAGCGGTCGCGTACGATGCCGATTCGAACCTGACCGCACCCGGTCAGTTGACCTGGTCCGTGCTCGGACATGTGGGACAAATTGACCCGCTCGGCCTGTTCGTCTCCACCGCCCCGGGCGCCGGATGGATTGAAGCAGTCACTGATGACGGCACGGTCGCCGACACGACCGGTCTGATCTCTGTACAGTCGGTTCTCCTGAGTCCTCTGGCTCTGGGATCGGCCCCGATTCATGCCGGAGATCGAAACTCGGTCCAGTTGGCCTTTGCGCTGGACAATTACTTTGAGACTTCGAAAACCATAACTTCACTCACTGTCAGGAATCTCTCGCGCGGCGCCGGCACGTTCGCTCAGGTGGCCGGAAACCTCGATTCGATCGCGCTGTATCTTGACCGCGATCTGTCCTACGATATCTCGGCATGGGACACGTTGATAGCGAGTATGCCGTCCGGACCGGACTCGACATTTGTCAGTCCGTGCTCACTCGTGATTGATCGCGGCGGTAGAGAAGTCATCCTCCTCGCTGCGGCCGTGGGCAGTCACCCGCGTGACGCCGACACCATCGACTTCGGGCTCATCCCGAGTACCGACGTCGCGATGCTCGATTCGACAGTTGCCGACGGCCCCGCAACCGTCAACTCTTTTGGCTTTGGCGTAATCGACGGCATGACGGCCGATCAGATCGCGGTTGGGTCAACGGGAATCGATACGATTCCGGCGGCCGACACGCTGTATCTGTGCAGCAGTTTCGATATTCCGCGTAACGGTTACGCCGCCGATATCCTCAACGCTATTGAAATCGTCAACGAAGGCACCGCGTCGATCGATGCCATCGATTCCATGCTCTTGTTCGTCGATGACGGCGACGGCGCCTGGAACGGCAGGTCTGATGAGATATTCCTCGGCGCGCTCACGTTCATCGGCGGCAGTTGGTCCCGGAGCGGACTCACCCTGCCGCTTACGAATCCTGCCACCCGTCTGTTCATCGCCGCGAGATTGACGCGCTTTCCTACCGACGGCGCTACTATCTCTCTCATGCTGCCGGCGAACGGGGTGCGCGTTCAATCAGGCAATGACGGCCCGAACGACCGGCGGGTGTATTCTCTGGACACCCTCGTCATTCAGGGTCGGGAGTACATTGCCGCCGCCACTATTCAGATACCGGCGCGCTCGTGTCTCCCCGGCGCGCATACCGGACCACTGTCGGCTGTCGAGTTAACCAACGGTTACGCCCTGCCGGTAGCTCTGGACACCGTGCGATTTTCATTCACCGGCGTCGATCCGCTGGGCGCCAGCCCCTCTCAGCTCTACAGCCAGATCGACTCGGTGTACCTGTATGTCGAAAAGGACAATGCGATAGGCACAATCTCAAGCAGTGATTCGCTGATTGCCGTCGGCACGCTTAGCGGCGGTGCAGCGGTTTTCAATACCGGCGGCCTGTCGATTGACGGTGTCGGCGGCAGGCGCACGCTGGTGCTCGACGCCAAGCTCAACCTCTTGACCCCAAGAAACGGCAACACGGTCGCTTTCACCGTTACTGACTCAGCCGCCATCACGTGTGATCGTCCGGTTCGTTACACCGGCTCGTTCCCTCTGGTCAATGCGGCACCGTTCACCATTAACGCCTTCCCGGCCTCGGCAGTCACGGTACAGTCACTGCCCGCAGCCAATCTCTACGCCGGGCAGACTGATCGGCTGGTGTTTGCATTTGGCCTGCCGCGAAACGGTTACGCCGGCGACAAGCTCTCCAGCATTGATCTGACCAATCGCGGTTCGCTTTCAAGTGCTACGCTACTGAGAAACGTCCGGTTATGGCTTGATGTCACCGGCGACGGGTTCACGGCCGATGATCAACTGCAGGGCGAGTTTACCTATACGGGAACGCTCTGGCGTCTGACCAATCTAAGGACTGCACTCAATCTTCCGGCCACTCCCTTCCTCGTTACCGTATCCGTTTCCGATGGGCTGTTCGATGGCGGCACGCTGCAATTCCGTATCCCGGTCGCGGGGCTTCAGTATGCCTCGGGAACCATCGGACCGGATGACGCCAGCATTACCTCACCGACTTCATTCCTGGTCTTTCCGTCCAACCGGGTCACCGCCGTCTCAATCCCGGGCACGCCGGGTGTTGTGCATCCCGGCTCATCCGCGAATCTGCTCATGAGTTTCGCGCTGTACAACGGCTATGTCGGGCAGATTAGAACGCTGAGTCAAATCACTTTCACGAATACCAGTTTTACGAGTGGGACCTTGGCCTACTCTGATCACGAGCTTGGTCAGGTCTCGGTTTACCGGGACACCGACAAGAATCGCGTTTTCGATAATGACTCGCTGATCGGTACCGGCATGTTCACTCAGGGACTGATGCGACTGGATGGTCTGTCTGCCGCGCTCGCGCCTGAATCGCTGGCCTATTTCTTCGTGGTGGCCGATGTCCCCGCCGATCTCATCGACGGCGACAGTGTATCGATCGCCGTCGCCAATGCCACCGATTTTGCATTCAAGGAAACCGCCGTTCTCAACGGCGACCTCCCGCTGACTGGCGGCAGCAAAATGGCCGTCGACGGTTCAGTACTGCGGCAGTATAGGACATTTGGACCTGACGGTCGCTCCCTTACCCCCGGCGACACGAATGTCGTCATGATGACGTTCTCCCCTGCCGCTAATGGTTCGAAGACCGATTTTCTTCAAGCGGTTACCGTTCGTAACGCCGGCACGGCCGACAGCGCTTCGATAACTGCACTGAAGCTCTGGCACGATGTCGACGGCGATGGCACGCTCAGCACCGGCGACACCGTCCTGTCCGCGATGAATTACAGCGCGAGCGGCTGGTCGGCGACTGATCTGGCGCTGCCGATCTCACCTGCCCCGCCGGTACTGATGCTCGCCGGAAATGTCGGCGTTAACGCAGTCGCCGGCGCCACCGTGCGATTGGAAATCCCCGTGTCCGGGTGCAGCTATCAGTCCGCCAATGACGGTCCGCTTGATTCGGCGCTCGTGGCTCCCGGTTCATTTACCATTTCAACGTCCGGATTGAGGGTCGCTTTCTCTTCGATGCGTGCTGCCTACTCCATCGGGCAGATAGTCCATGCAGCCATGACTGCCACCAACGTATCGGCGGGTACAATGGATTCTGTTGTCGGTGAAATCGACAGCATCATCAATCCGATACGCCTGCGCCTCGACAGCAGTGCCGCCGGTCCGGTCACACTTGTCGCCGGCCAGTCATTCACGAGTCATTTCTATTTCACGGCGGTCGAGCTTGGCAGCGCTGCAGTGCGGACTCGCGCCCGTTCCGGTAACCCCATCGACTCATCGGCTATTATCCAGACACCCGCTATTTATGTACAGCAGGCAATATCGCCGGTCGCCCTCCGGATACGAAGCACCGGTCCGACGGCCGTGACCAGAGGTCAGACCAACGTCTTCCCTCTGATTCTCGAGTGCGCTCATCCGAACACGAGCAGCGGCGTGGCTGCAATGTCACTTGCCGGCATTCGCCTGCGTGTCACCAACGGCAGCGATACCGCAATCACCGCCAACTCGGTGTTCGACCGCCTGTCGATAGCCACCGGCTTCGAAGTTCTCTCGGTGCTGCAGAACGTTCCGGCCGATTCTCTCGTCGACCTTTCCTTTGTTCACCCGCTCGTCATCCCGCCGGGCGGATCGCAGAGCTTGATGTTGATTGCCGATATCGACGCCGCCACGTCGGCTCCACGCTTCATGATTCAGATCGACAGCGCCACGTGGATTCCGCTGCTCGACAACAATACCGGTCAGACCTTGGCCCATGCGTCTTCTACCATATTTCCGATACGAACGGTCACGACCCGCATCGATATTCCGTCACAACAGATTGCGATCTCGGCCGAATCGTGCGAGCGTTCGACGGTTAACTTCGGGCAGGCGGATGCCGATATCCTCAAGCTGTCGCTTCGCCACACCGGACTGTCCGGTAGTTCGGCGGTACAACTGACCGGGCTGTCATTGCGAGTTGAGGACTCGACCGGAGCCGCCGTGCCGGCCGCAGATCTGTTCAGCCGGATATCACTGCACCGGCAGGCCTATTTCATCGGCGAAGCCATCCCGATTCCCAACGACACGCTGCCAACGGTAATTCACCTGTCGACGCCGGTGACCTTGAATGCGCAGGAAATCGATTCTATATATGTTGCGGTCTCGGTGGAATCGTCACCCGGCCATCCCGGGTTCCGGCTGGTCATCTCCGACAGCAGCAGTCTCGAAGTGCGGGATCTCAATACGGGCACTGCGCTTCATGCCGTGTCCGATACCGCTCTCGTGACCGGCGGCGCGTTCCCGATCAGATCGGTCTGGACGTCGTTCCGTATGCCTGCCGAACCGGTAGTTATTTGTCCCACGGACATAACGCCCGGCTCGGTTTCGGGCGGGGCCGATGCCGTACCCGTTATTTCACTCTCCGTGCAGTACCCCGTGTCGGCGATGTACTCATCGGTCCGCCTGAACCAGGCGCGTATCAGGATTGTCGACGGCTCCGGCGCACCAATCAACACCGACCAATTATTCTCAAGGATGGGCTTCGCTATTGGGAGCGGCTCGCTTCAGTATTGTGAACACCTGTCGGTCGGCAGTGGCTATACGGACTTTCAATTCGGAGTTTCCGGCATAACCGTCGCCCCCGGTGACAGCTTTGCCGTTCGCATTGTGGGCGACCTTAATCCGGAAGCGGCAGCCACCGAGTTTGCGCTGCGCCTCGATGACATACAGAAAATCACGACGGCCGACGCCAGCGACAGCCGCCTCAGTCCCGGAGCGGCCCTGGCTCAGGGTTGTTCGGCAACCTGGCCGTTCTCGACCGCTCTGACATCAATTCTGCTTCCCGCCGGACGGCCGTTCGCCACTCGCCGCGCGCTTCCCGTGCAGATGGCCCCTGCCGGCAGCAGAAGGGTAGTGCTCTTCGACGGCGCTCTTGATTACTCATCGGCGTCGCCGCTGGGCCGGATCGACCTGCGCAATATGACGGTCGCCCTTTCACGTCGCGTGCGCGAAGGAGCGTCGGCTCAACCCGTCAATCAGTCCGTCGCCGCCCTTTATCTGGAAGTGAATGGAATCGAAGTCGGCTCCGATACGCTTCTGACTCAGGACACGATCCGCCTTGATGCGCTCACCCCCGTGACGATCGGCCGGGGCGACAATATCCCGTTGCGGCTCACGTGCGATCTGCTGCCGTCGGCCCTGCCCGGCAACATCACCGCGACCTTCTGCGATTCGTCCTTCCTCGGCGTGGTCGACAAGAGCTTGTCAACGCCGGTCTATCCGATCTTCTCCGGGCTGACCTATCCGATCAAGGCCGGCGAGCTGTCGGTGGTTGCGGCGTCGCTCGAATCCTCCTTCAGCAATTATCCGAATCCCTTCAACCCGTCCCGCGGCAATATCACGACCATCGGTTTCGTGCTGACTGAAGACGCGACGGTTGACATAGACGTCTTCACGCTCACCGGTGAATCGGTATATCAGGTTGTCGGCCAGTCGCACCGCGGCGCCGGCGCCTATCAGACAGATTCGTGGGCCGGAATAAATGGCGATGGGCGTGTGGTTCAACCCGGAGTTTACTACTGCCGGATTACCGCTACCTATGATTCCGGACGGGTGGACAC